>JBFHPI010000006.1:0-22702 GCA_041592855.1 Pseudomonas sp. | reverse complement strand
GCTCTGTCCCAATAGCCTGTTGCGTTCGCTCAGCTCCCCTGAACTTAAGATGGACTGGATAGGTAGGGTGCGCCGTGCGCACCGGCATTGCGCGGCCAAACCTGGTGCGCACAGCGCACCCTACCTACAGCCTGCCTTTATGCAACACATGATGGGTACCGAACCTTGCGCGCGGCCTATTACCCAACAAACTGCCAGCCCAGCGGCTCAAGCCCCTTACAGCGCCTTGATGGCAAAACCCATACGCGGAAAGTGCACATGCACCGTACCGGCGCGGGGGTCTTCGCGGCGCAGGATCAGCGCCTCGCGGCCGGCATAGAGCAGCTCACCCTCCACCCCATCGACGCCATAGTCGATGGCCGCTATGCTCACCCGCTGCCCGGGGGCAAAACCATTGGGGTCGCTAAAGGCGTCATCCGGCAGGGCTGCCGGGGTGGCCTCAAAGGCAATGGCCACGGCTTCTTCGCCGCTGAGCTCGCTGCTGGAGCCATGGCCGAAATCCAGCACGCGATTAAGCCAGGTGACCACCGCCGGATAGTCGTCCACCAGGGGCGCGGTCACCGGGCTGCTGCGCAGGAACCACAGCGGGTGTGCCATGGCAATATCCGCCAGGGACGGTTCACCAAACAGGTAGTCGCCCTGCTCGCGCTGCAACTGCTGCTCAAGACGGCCCATCAACACCGGCCACTGATGCTGGGCCTGCTCCAGGGGCAAACGGGTGGCCAGGCCACCGTCGAACAACTTGCTGCGGTCGGCAATAAAGGCCTTGAGGAACTCCGGCGGCAGCTTGCCGAAGCGGGCGGCGATGGAAGCCGGCTGAAACACCAGACTGACCGCATGCAGAAAGACCTGGGAGTCGGCCCATTGGGCGAAGCTGGCCACGTTGAATTCCTGGCCCTCAGGGAACAGCGCCGGGGTGGCTTTTTCTGCCTCGAGACGGCGGGCGATCAGTGCGGTATCGCAATAGATATCGGCGCCCACCTGCAGCACCGGGGTCTTGCGGTAGCCTCCGGTGAGGGCAGTCAGATCGGGTTTGGGCATCACCGGCGGAATCATTACCGAGCGCCAGGACAGCTGCTTGAAGCCGAGCATCAGGCGCGCCTTCTCGGCAAAGGGCGAAGTCGGGTAATGGTGCAGAATCAACTCGTGCATAACAGGCTCCGCAGCAGTCAGATAAGACAGCCAGCTTAACCCTGCCCGGCGCTGCGGCCTACCCGCCTAGGCTGATGGCATGGTATCAGCCGCAGCGATAACAGGGCTGGCGGCAACCAGCCTCTCCTTGGCCCCCTTGCCCAGAGCCTTGATCGCCCGCTCGCGGCGCAGGGCCTCGCCCTTGTCGACGCAGGCCTCGATATAGACCAGGGCCTGAGCCGGACTGGAATGGAAAAAGCGTGCACCCTTGCCGCTCTGGTGCTTGGCAAAGCGCTTGTAAGGATCATCGCTGATGCCGCAGTACAGGGCTCCATTGGCCGCCCGCACCAGGTAGACAAACCAGGGCTTGGCGACAACAGGGGTATCGGCAGTGGGCATATCGGCCATGTTAGGAACGCGCGGTATTCGGCAGGGCTGACGAGCTTAACGACTGCGCTGGAAGGCCGCCAACCCTTTGCCCGCCTGCTGGCGAATGGCGTTCTGCACAAAGGGCGTCCAGCCCAGCAAACGCCCCTTGAAGCCCAGGGCCTGGGCAGCCCAGCGCCACAGGTCGAACTGGTCGCGGTGCTCGCTGATCTTGCCATCACGAAAACGAAAGCCTGCATCAATCCGATTCACCACCCGTTTACCGGTCTGGCTAAAGGTGTAGCTGGCCACCCAATGCGCCTGGCCGCTGAACTCGTCCGCCGTCACCCCCTCGAAGGTCAGGGAGAAGTCCTGGGCCCTGGCGCAGAGCATGCGCCACATATCGCCGGCATCCTGGCCTCGCAGGTCGGTAAACACCGGGTCGCTGAAGCACACATCCTCGGCATAGCAGGCGGCCATGGTTTCGGCATCACGCTGTTGGAACGCCTGGTAGAAACGCTGGATCAGTTCGACATTGGCCTGGGACATGGATCAAGACTCCGAATAAGGGGCTGCCAGCAGTATTGCCCCGAGGGTGGCAAAGCGCGATTGGCGATAAAGACAATTTTGTGTCAATAATCGCCAAATCCTGCATAACGCCGCCTACCTATGCTCAAGATCGCCCTGTATATCTGCCCACAGACCGTCTGCTCCAGCCTGAGCATGGCCATGGATGCCTTTAACCTGGCCAACCAGCTGGCCACCCGACCACTGTTCCAGCTGCAGCGAGTAAGCCTGGACGGAGCGGCAGTGGAGCTGGACTTTGCCCGCATCCCGGTCGCGGGCGACCTGCATCTGGCGGAAGGTGCGGATCTGATTCTGCTACCGGCCACCGGCAGCGCCATCGAACGCAACCTTGCGCACAACGCCGCTCTGCTACCCTGGCTGGCCAAGCGCTCACCCACACAGCAACTGGCCAGCCTATGCAGCAGCGCCTTTCTGTTGGCTGCCAGTGGCCTGCTCGACGGGCGCCGAGCCACGACTCACTGGGCCCTGGCCCGGCAGTTCCGCCAGCGTTTTCCCCAAGTCGAATTGCAGATCGAACAACTGGTATGCGAGGACGGTCAGCTGCTCAGCTCCGGCGGCGCCCATGCCGGGCTCGACCTGTGCCTGCACCTGATCAGCCAGCATGCCGGCAGCGATCTGGGGCGCCAGGTGGCCAATGCCCTGGTGTTCGACAGCCAGCGCGGCCAGCAGTCGCGCTTTGCCGCGCTGCTGCCGGATGTCAGGCACGACAGCCCTCTGGCGCCGCTGTTGCAGTGGCTACAGGTGCATCACGGCGAAGCCATCGACCTCGCCCGTCTGGCGCAACAGGCGCACTGCTCACCGCGCACCCTGCTGCGCCGATTCAAGGCTGCCACCGACCTGACGCCCCACGATTACCTGCAGCGCTTGCGCATCACGCAGGCGCAACGGGCCTTATTGCAAGGCGGCAGGTCCCTGGAACAGATCGCGACCCAGATCGGCTACGCCGACCGCGCCACCTTCGCCAAAGTGTTCAAGCAGCTGTGCGGCGAGACACCGGGAGCCTTTCGCAAGCGCATGCAGCGCAGTGCCTAAGCCCTGGCCACCTGTAGGTTCGCGGGGCGCGGCGCACCCTACATTCCCCCACAAAAAAGGGAGCCCGCAGGCTCCCTTCTCATCGGCGCGACCGCCTCAGTGCAGAATCTGGCTGAGGAACAGCTGGGTGCGCTCGTTCTGCGGGTTGGTAAAGAAGGTCTCCGGGTCGGCCTGCTCGACGATTTCACCCTTGTCGAGGAAGATCACCCGGTTCGCCACGGTGCGGGCAAAGCCCATCTCGTGGGTCACGCAGAGCATGGTCATGCCGTCTTCGGCCAGGCTGACCATGGTGTCCAGCACCTCCTTGACCATTTCCGGATCGAGGGCCGAGGTCGGCTCGTCGAACAGCATGATCTTCGGCTTCATGCACAACGCCCGGGCAATCGCCACACGCTGCTGCTGGCCGCCGGAGAGCTGCCCCGGATACTTGCCGGCCTGCTCCGGAATGCGCACACGCTCGAGAAAGTGCATGGCAACCTCTTCAGCCTGACGCTTGGGCATCTTGCGCACCCACATCGGCGCCAGGGTGCAGTTCTGCAGCACGGTCAGGTGCGGGAACAGGTTGAAGTGCTGGAACACCATGCCCACTTCGCGACGCACCGCCTCGATGTGCTTGAGGTCCTGGGTCAGCTCGGTACCGTCGACAACAATGCGCCCCTGCTGATGTTCCTCCAGCCGATTGAGGCAGCGGATGGCGGTGGACTTGCCCGAGCCGGACGGGCCACACAGCACGATACGTTCACCGGGCTGCACGCTCAGGTTGATGTCCTTGAGCACATGGAACTGGCCGTACCACTTGTGCACACCCTGCATCAGGATCATCGGCTCGGCGCTGGGTTGCTTGTTTGCTTCACTCATAATTCACTCCTATGAGGGGCTGATTCAGGATTTAGCGAGCTAGAGCCAGGCAAGGCGAAAGTGGTCGAGGAAGCGCAGTTTACGAGGGTAAATGAGCATTCCGAGGGCACTATCAACGCCGCCTGGCCGGCGCGCAGCAAATACTGAGCAGCTCCTAACGCTTATGGCCGGTGTCCAGCTTCCTCTCCAAATGCATGGAGTAGCGGGACATACCAAAACAGAAAATCCAGAAAATCAGGGCAGCGAACACATAGCCTTCGGTGGCCATGCCCAGCCAGGCCGGGTCGGTGGTCGCCTGCTTGATGCTGTTGAGCAGGTCGAACAGGCCGATGATGATCACCAGGCTGGTGTCCTTGAACAGGGCGATAAAGGTGTTGACGATGCCGGGAATCACCAGTTTCAGCGCTTGCGGCAGAATCACCAGGCCCATCATCCGCCAATAGCCCAGGCCCATGGCTGCCGCCGCTTCGTACTGCCCCTTAGGGATGGCTTGCAGGCCACCGCGTACCACCTCGGCGATATAAGCCGACTGGAACAGGATAACCCCGAGCAGGGCGCGCATCAGCTTGTCGAAGTGCATGCCCTCGGGCAGGAACAGCGGCAGCATCACCGAGGACATAAACAGCACGGTGATCAACGGCACGCCGCGCCAGAACTCGATAAAGGTCACGCAAATGACCCGGATCGCCGGCATGTTCGAGCGCCGCCCCAGGGCCAGCAGAATGCCCAGAGGCAAGGCCCCGGAAATACCCACCGCGGCAATCACCAGGGTCAGCAGCAGACCGCCCCATTGGCTGGTGGACACCACCGACAGGCCAAACATGCCGCCATGCAGCAGCCAGTAGGCCAGCAACGGATAAACCAGCAAAAAGCCCAGCCCGTAGAGGGCCTTGCGCGGCATTTGCGGGACGAACAGCGGTGCTGCACCGATGATGGCCAGCCACAGGGTGGCATCCACTCGCCAGCGCAACTCGGTGGGATAGAAGCCGTACATGAACTGGCCCAGACGCTGCTGCACAAAGACCCAGCAGGCGCCCCCGCTGGTGCAGTCGGCGCGGGTGGTGCCAGTCCAGTCGGCATCGATAAAGGCCCACTGAATGATCGGCGGCACAATCAGCCAGATCAGGTAGATGGCGAAGAAGGTCAACAGGCTGTTGAACCAGTTGGAAAACAGGTTGGCACGCAGCCAACCCAGCACACCGACACTGAGCACCGGTGGCGGCAGATCGGGTTTGAAACTATGGGTCTGCATGGGCTGCTCCTTACCGCTCGATCAGCGCGATGCGCTTGTTGTACCAGTTCATCAGCAGGGAAATGCTGATACTGATGGCCAGGTACACACTCATGGTGATGGCGATCACCTCAATGGCCTGTCCGGTCTGGTTGAGCACCGTACCGGCAAACAGCGAGACCATATCCGGGTAACCGATACCGGCCGCCAGGGAGGAGTTCTTCGCCAGGTTGAGGTACTGACTGGTGAGCGGCGGAATGATTACCCGCAAGGCCTGGGGAATGATCACCAGACGTAGCGTGTTGCCCGGTCGCAGCCCCAGGGAGCGCGCCGCTTCGGTCTGGCCATGGCTGACCGCCATGATCCCGGAGCGCACGTTCTCGGCAATAAAGGCGGCGGTGTAGATGGTCAGGGCCAGAGTCAGGGCCATCAACTCGGGGATCATCACCCAGCCGCCACGGAAGTTGAAACCGGTCAGCTCGGGGACGCTCCACACCAGTGGGTTGCCTCCGATCACTATGGCCAGGCCGGGAATCACGATGATCATCGCCAGGGAGGCCCAGAAGGCGTGGAACACCTGGCCAGTGGCTTCACGTCGCGCCTTGGCCCAGCGCCCCATGATGACGATGGCGGCGATGGTCGCCAACAGCACCAGGACAAAGGGCCAGAAACTCTCCGACGGCCCCGGCGAGGGCATATACAGGCCGCGGCTGTTGAGGAAGAAGGTGTCGTTGATGCCCAGGCTGCTCCGTGGACCCGGCAGGGTCAGGAATACCGCGAAGTACCAGAACAAAATCTGCAGCAGCGGTGGAATATTGCGGAAGATCTCGATATAGACAGTGGCCATCTTGCTGATCAGCCAGTTCGGCGACAGCCTCGCCACCCCGAGGATAAAGCCGAGAATGGACGCCAGTACGATGCCGATAAAGGACACCAGCAAGGTGTTGAGCAACCCCACCAGGAACACCCGACCATAGGTATCGCTTTCCGTGTACTCGATCAGGTGCTGGGCAATACCGAAGCCCGCACTGTTGCCGAGAAAGCCAAAGCCGGAAACGATGCCGCGCTTTTCCAGGTTGGTCTGGGTGTTGTCGAAGAGATACCAGCCGAGCGCCACGACGGCGATCACGGCAATAATCTGAAAGACCCACGCGCGCACCTGGGGATCGGTCCAGACCGACCCCCGGGGACGCGGGACATTAGCACTAGTTTGCATAACAGCCCTCTTTGAAGCATCGCGCCCGCTGGCGCGGGTACGATGTTCATCTAATCAGGAACGACAGCGGGGTGCCCAAGGCACCCCGCTGCAAGGGTCAGCGCACTGGAGGCGCGTACTGCAGACCACCGTTGTTCCACAGGGCATTGAGGCCACGCTCAATCTTCAGCTCGCTGCCGGCACCGACGTTGCGATCGAAGGACTCACCGTAGTTACCCACTTGCTTGACGATCTGCACGGCCCAGTCTTTGGGCAGTTTCAGATCCTTGCCGAACTCACCTTCAGTACCCAGCAGACGAGCGACGTCCGGGTTCTTGGTGTTTTTCGCGGTTTCCTCGACGTTGGCCGAGGTCACACCCAGCTCTTCGGCGTTGACCATGGCGAACAGCGACCAGCGCACGATATCGAACCACTCCTCGTCGCCCTGCCGCACGACCGGGCCCAGCGGCTCCTTGGAGATCACTTCCGGCAGCACCACGTACTGCTCCGGGTTGGCCAGCTTGATGCGCTGCGCGTACAGCTGCGACTGGTCGGAGGTCAGCACGTCGCAACGGCCGGCTTCAACCGACTTGGCGCTCTCGTCGGAGGTGTCGTAGGTGATGGGGGTGTACTTCATGCCGTTGGCACGGAAGTAGTCGGAGAGGTTCAGCTCGGTGGTGGTACCGGCCTGGATGCACACGGTGGCGCCATCCAGTTCCTTGGCGCTGGCGACACCCAGCTTCTTGTTCACCAGGAAGCCCTGGCCGTCATAGTAATTGACGCCTGCGAAGTTCAGCCCCAGGGCCGAGTCGCGAGAGCTGGTCCAGGTGGTGTTACGGGAGAGGATATCGACCTCGCCGGACTGCAGCGCGGTGAAGCGCTCCTTGGCGGTCAGCGGGCTGTACTTGACCTTGGTCGCGTCGCCGAACAGAGCGGCGGCCACAGCCCGGCACACATCCACATCAAGACCCAGATAGTTGCCCTTCTCGTCCGCGTAGGAGAAGCCAGGCAGACCATCACTGATACCGCACTGCACGAAACCTTTTTTCTGCACCGCGTCGAGGGTCGCGCCCGCTTGTGCAAAACCACTGACGCCGAGAACCGCTGCGGTAGTCAGTACTGCCAGGGTGGATTTCACCATCTTCATTAAAACCTCCAGTTGCTTTTGTTGTGTTGGAGTCTCGACCCTTGCACCGTACCCTTGTGGGGCTTGTTGTGGGTTTCGGCAGCGAAAACCGCAACCAGTACAACAGGTCATTGCGCGAGTTTAGTCGTGGATTTGCCATCCCACCACAAAGCTTCGCCCACTCATGAATGTCATGAGCCAGAGACAGGTAGCACGTGACTTATCGTTCAGGATTAAAGCCCCCCAGACGAACAGCCGGCCTCTGTGTGCATGGCCGCCTGCTGCGTACCCCGATCGATTGCCGTGTTACCGGCACCTACAAGGTCATCTGTCCCCATGGTCGTAGCAAAGCCCGTACCAGCACCGCGCTCGCAACACCATACGGACAGGTCAAGAGCAAAACTTGTACCCTGGCGACAACTTCTTATCAGATTGCTCATACAGCCGTTTTAACCTACGCACTGAATCAGCGCACTCGCACCACCGCGGAGCCCCTATGCACGAACCTTTGATCCTTCAGCCCACACACACTGCCAATGCCTGTGTCATCTGGTTGCACGGCCTGGGTGCCGACCGCTATGACTTCCTGCCGGTGGCCGAAGCCCTGCAGCAACGCCTGCCCAACTGCCGGTTCGTCCTGCCCCAGGCACCGACCCGGGCGGTGACCATCAATGGCGGCTACGCCATGCCCAGCTGGTACGACATCCTGGCCATGAGCCCGGCCCGGGCGATCAACCGCGAGCAGCTGGAAGCTTCGGCGCAGCAGGTCATCGAACTGCTGGAAGCGCAGCGCGACAGCGGTATTGACCCCAGCCGCATCATCCTCGCCGGCTTCTCCCAGGGCGGCGCCGTGGTGTTGCACACGGCTTACCTGCGTTGGCAGTTCCCCCTGGGCGGGGTGCTGGCGCTGTCTACCTATGCCCCCACCTTCGTCGACGACCTGACTCTGGCAGATACAAAAAATGGTCAGGAACCATTTTTGACGTCGCGCAGCGACGGCCCGCAGGGTATCGGCCAGGGATGGCCAGATACAAAAAGACAACTGCCCGCACTCTTTCTACATGGCAGATTCGATGACATCGTCTTGCCAACCATGGGCCGTGCCGCCCATGACCAGCTGGCTGCTGCTGGAGTCCCGGTCGAGTGGCGCGACTATCCGATGGGCCATGAGGTACTGCCCGAGGAAATTCGCGATATCGCCGACTGGCTAGAGCAACGTCTGCACGCCTGAACAGGGAGAACACCATGTCCGCCACGCCCGCCATCAAGAGCCTTGCCGATATCCGCCAGATCGAACAGACGCCCCTGGGCGAGCGCGATCTGCCGACCAGCACCTATGCGCTGATCCAGCGCACGGCCGCCGCCCAACCCACGACCCCGGCACTGTCTTTTATCCTGCAGGGCACGGCGGACGAAACAGCCTACCGACTGAACTACGCCGAGCTGCTGGGCAAGGTCACCCAGACCGCCAACGCCTTCCACCGCCTCGGCCTGCGCCCGGGCAAGGCCGTGTCCTTTCTGCTGCCCAACCTGCCGCAGACCCACTTCACCATCTGGGGCGGCGAGGCGGCCGGCATCGTCAATGCGATCAACCCGCTGCTCGACGCCGAGCATATCGCCGAACTGATCGAAGCCTCCGACTCCGAACTGCTGGTAACCCTGGCGCCCTTCCCCGGCACCGACCTGTGGGACAAGGTGGCAGCCCTGCGCGACCAGCTGCCCAAGCTCAAGGCCATCCTCTGCGTGGACATGGCCAACTTCCTCCCCGAACCCCAGTGCAGCGGCCTCAAGGCCCAGCGCGGGGCGCTACCCGAGGGTGTACTGGATTTCGACGAAGCCATCGCCGCCTGCCCGGCCGACCATCTGGAAAGCGGCCGTATCATCCAGCGCGACGAGATCGCCAGCTACTTCCATACCGGTGGCACCACCGGCACCCCCAAGCTGGCGCCCCACAGCCACGGCAACGAAGTGGCCATGGCCTACAGCATGAACCTGGTGACTGCCTTCGGTCCGGGCGACGTGACCCTCTGCGGCCTGCCGCTGTTTCACGTCAACGGGGTCATCGTCACCGGCCTGACCGCCTTCCTCGCTGGCGCCGAAGTCCTGCTGGCCACGCCCCAGGGCTATCGCAACCCCAACCTGATCGGCAATTTCTGGAAAATCATCGAGCGCCACAAGGTCAGCTTCTTCAGCGGCGTGCCGACCATCTATGCCGGCCTGTTGCAGGTGCCTAGCGAAGGCCATGACCTTAGCTCGCTGAAATACGCCCTGTGCGGCGCCGCACCGATGCCGGTGGAGCTGATCCGTCAGTTCGAGGCCAAGACCGGCCTGACCCTGATCGAAGGCTATGGCCTCACCGAAGGCACCTGCGGCAGCTGCGCCAACCCGCCGGCCGGCGAACGCCGTCCCGGCTCCATCGGCCTGCCGATTCCCTACTGCGAGGTGAGCATCAAGGTTCTCGACGAACAGGGCCAGTACCTGCGTGAAGCCAGGGTCAACGAAATCGGCAACCTGTGCATCCGTGGCGCCACGGTGTTCAAGGGTTACCTGCAGGCCAGCAAGAATGCCGGCATCTGGGTCGATGGCGACTGGTTCAACACCGGTGACCTTGGTCGCATCGATGCCGATGGCTATGTCTGGCTGACCGGTCGCAGCAAGGACCTGATCATCCGCGGCGGCCATAATATCGACCCGCAGATGATCGAAGAGGCGCTGCACAAACACCCGACCGTGGCCCTGGCCGCCGCCGTGGGCAAGCCCGACCTCAAGGCCGGTGAGTTGCCGGTGGTCTATGTGCAGCTCAAGCCCGGCATGCAGGCCAGCGAGCAGGAACTGCTGGCCCATGCCGCCGAGCATATTCCCGAGCGCGCCGCCATCCCCAAGGATGCCTGGATCATCGATGCCATCCCGCTCACCGCGGTGGGCAAGACCTTCAAGCCGGCGCTGCGTTTCGACGCCATTGCCCGGGTCTACCAGGCTGCCCTGAACGAGCTGGACCCTGCCATCCGTGTGGAAGTGCAGAGCGATGACCAGGCCGGCCAACTGGCCCATATCCACCTGCCGCGACGCGACGCCGCCCTGGAGGCGGCTATCGCCGAGCGCCTGGGCGGTTATGCGGTGGGCTTTGTGTTGCACAGCGCCTGAGTCCCCTTGCGGGCACCCGCAAGGGGTGCCCTATCCAAGGCGTGGCCGGCGGCAAAATGTGACCATGGCGTCAAAAAATACACCACTGGTCGCCACTGGTCTGCTCGGGGATTGTCAGCACCCGGTATCGGGAATATGGTCGCGCCTAGGTGTTCGCCCAGGATGCAGGGAGCGTTTGCGATGCCCGTGATTGCCCTCACCCGATACCGGCGGTCAGTGCCATGAAGCGCGTCAAGTGGCAGGCCGACCCGCAACAGCTGCAGCGACTCAAGCTGTTCAGCAACGTTGCCAGTGACAGCATCAAGCTGCTGCTCAAGGAATTTCGCGCGTGCGAACTGGAACCCGGCGAAGTCCTGCTCTCTCCCTTCAATCGCAACCAATACCTCTACCTGCTGCTCGAAGGGCAGCTGGAAGTGCATGTCGGCAGCCTCGACAGTGCTCCGGTCAGTACCCTGGGTAGCGGCGAATGCGCGGGGGAAATCAGCTTTATCGACAACCAGTGCCCCTCGGCCTATGTGGTAGCCAGCGTGCCCAGCCTGGCCCTGCGCCTGCACCGCGAGTCGCTGTTCAAGCTGTTCCAGCAATCCCCGGAACTGATGCAGAACATGCTGGAGCTGCTCTGCCAACGGGTGCGCCAGGGCAATACGCTGATTCAGAGCAGTGAAAAACACGCCAATGTCGATGCCCTGACCGGCGCCTACAACCGGCGCTGGCTGGAGCGCATCTTCGAACGGGAAAGCACCCGCTGCGCCTTCAACGGCAAACCCTTGTCCATGCTGATGCTGGATGTGGATCACTTCAAAACCTACAACGACCAGCATGGCCACCTGGCCGGTGACTATGCCCTGTGCATGACCAGCAACACCCTGAGCAACCAGTTGCGGCCCAAGGACAGCCTGATTCGCTATGGCGGCGAGGAATTTATCATCCTGCTCCCGGAGCAAGGCCTGGACGACGCCAAACACATCGGAGAGCGCCTGCGCCAGGCTCTGCACCGCATCAGCGCCTTTCACTCCCCCATCGGCGTCCTACCCGGGGTCACCCTGTCCATCGGCCTGGCCCAGATGCAGGCCAAGGACAGCCTCAACGGCCTGATTGCCCGCGCCGACAGCGCCCTGTACCGGGCCAAACAGCAGGGTCGCGACCGCATCTGCTGCTGACCCGATCCGCGCCTGCCTGTTACATTCCGGGCATAACAATAAGCCCCGGAACGCCCCCATGCGCAAAACCCTGCTGATCCTGCCGCTGCTCGCCCTGGGCGGTGTCGTCTTTTTTAGCCTGCCCAACCTGCTCGACCGACAGATGAATAGCGTCGAGACCTCTGCGCCATACAACGCCGGCACGGCAGCCACTGAGCTGCACCAGCAGCTCTTTATCGCCGACCTGCACGACGACGCCCTGCTCTGGGAGCGCGACCTGCTCAAGCGCTATGACTTCGGCCACTCCGACCTGCCGCGCCTGCTCGAAGGGCGCGTGGCCCTGCAGGTGTTCTCCACCGTGACCAAGACCCCGCGCGGCCTGAATTACCAGCGCAACAGCGCTGACAGCGACACTATCACCCTGCTGGCCATGGCCCAGCGCTGGCCACGGGAAACCTGGAACAGCCTGCTGCAACGCGCCCTGTATCAGGCCGACAAACTGCAACAGGCCAGTGCCGCCAGCCAGGGTCGCCTGCAACTGATCAGGACCCGTGCCGATCTGGCCGCTTTTATCCAGGCCTGGCAACAGGACCCGCAGCGGGTCGCCGCATTGCTGGCCACCGAGGGCCTGCAGCCCATCGAAGGCCAGCTGGACAATATCGATGCCCTCTATGACGCGGGCTTTCGCATCGCAGGGTTAACCCACTTCTTCGACAACGAGGTGGGCGGCTCGGCCCATGGACTGGACAAGGGTGGACTGACCCCACTGGGCCGCCAGGTGATCCGGCGCCTGGAAGAAAAACAGATGCTGATCGACCTGGCCCACGCCTCACGACCGCTGATCGACGATGTACTGGCCATGGCCACACGCCCCGTGCTGGTGTCCCATACCGGGGTGGAGGGCACCTGCCCCGGCACCCGTAACCTCAGTGACGCCCATATCAAGGCCATCGCCGCCACCGGTGGGGTGATCGGCATCGGCTACTGGGATGCGGCGGTCTGCGCCACCTCGGTCGAGGCCATCGTCCGCGCCATGCGCCACACCGCCGAGCTGGTTGGCGTTGCGCATGTGGCCCTGGGCTCGGACTTCAACGGCACCGTGCACACGCCCTTCGACGTCACCGGCTTGCCGCTGCTGACCCAGGGCCTGCAACAGGCCGGCTTCAACCAGACCGAGATCACCGCCATCATGGGCGGCAATGTACAGCGTCTGTTACTGGCCAGCCTGCCCGTGCAATAACCCGACATTTCACGACCACAGCCGCTTCCGCGCTGTGGTTTTGCCGGTTTTGTCAAGGCGCAGCACTTCGCCGCGCCGGATTCTTGCATTACACTGGCGCCCGTTCATTCCTTAACCAATCGAAGAGATGCCCGTGCTCAAAGCACTGAAGAAAATGTTCGGCAAGGACGAGGCCCCGCAGCCAGGCGCTGCCAGCCCGGCCACAGTCCCCGCAAGCCCACAGCCTCAGCCCGCACCGTCCAGCCGCGCCAACGACAAACCGGCGCCAGCCAGCCCCGCCCAACCCAGCACAGACAGCGCGCCGACCAAGGTCAAGAAGCCGCGTCGTGAACGCCCGGCCAAGCCGGTGGACACCTGGAAGCTGGAGGACTTCAAGGTCGAGCAGGCCGAAGGCAAGACCCGTTTCCACGATTTCAAGCTCTCCCCCGAGCTGATGCACGCCATCCATGACCTGGGCTTCCCTTACTGCACGCCGATCCAGGCCGGCGTACTGGGCTACACCCTGAGTGGCCGCGACGCCATCGGCCGGGCTCAGACCGGTACCGGCAAGACCGCCGCCTTCCTGATCTCGATCATCACCCAGCTGCAGCAGACCCCAGCGCCCAAAGAGCGCTATATGGGCGAGCCGCGGGCGCTGATCATCGCCCCGACCCGCGAGCTGGTGGTGCAGATCGCCAAGGACGCCGCGGAGCTGACCAAGTACACCGGCCTCAATGTCATGCAGTTTGTCGGCGGCATGGACTTCGACAAGCAGCTCAAGCAACTGGAATCGCGCTTCTGCGACATCCTCGTCGCCACCCCCGGCCGTCTGCTGGACTTCAACCAGCGCGGCGAAGTGCACCTGGACATGGTCGAGGTGATGGTGCTGGATGAAGCCGACCGCATGCTCGACATGGGCTTTATCCCCCAGGTGCGGCAGATCATTCGCCAGACCCCACCCAAGGGCGAGCGCCAGACCCTGCTGTTCTCCGCCACCTTCACCGACGATGTGATGAACCTGGCCAAGCAGTGGACCACCGATCCGGCCATTGTCGAGATTGAGCCGGAGAACGTTGCCAGCGATACGGTGGAGCAGCACGTCTATGCCGTGGCCGGCAGCGACAAATACAAGTTGCTTTACAACCTGATCAGCCAGAACGACTGGACCCGGGTGATGGTCTTCGCCAACCGCAAAGATGAAGTGCGGCGCATCGAGGAACGCCTGACCCGTGACGGCATCAGCGCCGTGCAGATGTCCGGTGACGTGCCGCAGCACAAGCGCATCCGTGCCCTGGAAGGTTTCCGCGAGGGCAAGATCCGCGTCATGGTCGCCACCGACGTGGCCGGCCGCGGCATCCATGTCGATGCCATCAGCCACGTGATCAACTTCACCCTGCCGGAAGACCCGGACGACTACGTGCACCGCATCGGCCGCACCGGCCGCGCCGGCAGTAGCGGCACCTCGATCAGTTTCGCCGGCGAAGACGACGCCTACGCCCTGCCGGCCATCGAAGCCCTGCTGGGACGCAAGATCGCCTGTGAAATGCCGCCGGACGAGCTGCTCAAGCCGGTACCGCGCAAGCACTGACAAGGCGCTGAAATGCAAAAAGGCGAAGCCCAGGGGCTTCGCCTTTTTTGTGACACTGGCCGTAGGGTGTGCCGTGCGCATCGATACTGCGCAACGGCCGGTGCGCGCGGCGCACCCTACCTGAAATAGCGCGCCCGCACCGCCGCCACCGAGGCTTCGCGCAGCAGGCCGATAAACAGCTGCTCCACATCCGTTAGCAACTGGTTCTCCGGGGTCACCAGATACACCTCGTTGACCGGCAGCTCGTCATAGGGCGGCAGCTGAAATAAGAGCTTCTGCGCCACAAAGGGCTTGGCGCCCTCCACCGTCAGGGCACCGAAGCCGAGGCCGGCGAGGATCAGGCGGCGCACCTCTTCCTCGTTGGGCGACACGGCCACCAGACGGCCCCAGAACTGCTGCTCGGTACGCACCGCGTTGACTGCGCTGAGCCCCTCACCGGGCTGGTCGCTCTCGAAGGACACATAGGCCAGGCCGCGCAGATCCGCGGCAGTCAGGTTGTCGCGACCGAACAATGGGTGACGCGGACCGCAGTAGAAGGCCATCTGCTCGTAGCCGAGCAGGTCGAAGTGCAGGCCGGTCTGGGCGGTCTTCTTGTTGCTGATGCCGATATGCAGGCTGCCCCGGGCCACGGCGTCGACGATATCAGCACTGGGCTGGGAACTGAGGCTGATCAGCACAGTGGGATAGAGGCGGTGAAACTCGCTCAGGCTGTCGTCGAAGGGCTGGCAGCTGACATGGCTGGCGACCTGGATATGCAACTCGCCGAGCACCGCGCCGGCTTCACCGGCGTACTGCTCGGCCATCTTGCCGATAATGCTGCCGGCCGAGGAAATGTACTCGTAGACCCGCAGGCCCTGCTCGGTGAGGGAGAACATGCCCTTCTTGCGCTGGATCAGGCGCATGCCCAGGTGTTCTTCCAGACGCTTCAAGGCATTGCTGACGCTGGGCTGGCTGAGCGACAGCTTGCGCGCCGCGCCGGTAATGCTGCTTTCCTCGACGATCACCAGAAAGGTGTACAGCAGGTTCCAGTCCAGGTTGCGCAACAGGCGCTCACGGGGCGACAGCATGATCAAGGGTTCTCCCAGGCAGGCCGTCATCCCGGCCACTCCGGGGGCAACAGTGCACCGCCCAGCGCCCCTAGCGCAAGGCTTGCGTAGGGTGCGCCGTGCGCACCAGGCATCCGCGAGCGGCAAAGGTGCGCACAGCGCACCCTAACGTCCACGGCGCATCGCTCAGTCCAGGTCATGGGCCAGCAGGTCGGCGTATTCACCACGGCGTCGAATCAGCCGGCTGCCCTGGTGCAGATCCACCAGCACGGCGGCAGCGGACTGGCGGCCGCAATACTGGCTCATCATCTCCAGGGCGTAGGCGCCCACATCCAGCAGGGCGATCACATCGCCCTGGGCGGTGGCCGCCGGCAGCTCGCGCAGATTCGGCTGGTGCACCAGCACCTGCTCCAGCACCGCACGATGCTCGGCCAGCGCCGGCTCTTCGGCGATCAGATCGGCCACCGCGCCTTCGCCCTCGATGTCGTAGTAGGTGTCGCTGCTGTCGCACAGCGGCCCGGCCATCCGGCAATGCTGCGTGTCCCTATCCTCCGCGCGGGAGGCGTTAAGCATATGGAAGTACCAACCGTTGTACAGGTCGAACAGCACGCTGTAGCCGGCGTCCAGGTAGAACACCGGCCGGCCCTGGCGCTGCTTGTGGGCCTCGATGCGGGTCAGCAGGATGGCCGTGTCGCTGACCATGCTGCGCCCCGGCTCGACGATCAGTTCGATCTGCTCACCCAGGGCCTGGGACACCGGCTTGATCAGCTGTTCGGCAAGCAGGGCGAAGTCGACCTGGGTGCGGTAGTTGGCGCGGTAGTGCGGTGCCACCGAGTCGAAGTTGGCCTCGGCGCTGCTGTAGTTCTTCGGGAAGCCGCCGCCCAGGTTCAGGTGCTCCAGCGGGTATGGCAGGCGCTCGGCCACCTGGCGCACATAGTCGATAAGGAACTGCGCCTCGGCCTGATACACCGCGATATCGGTGATCTGGGTGCCGATATGGGCATGCACCCCCACCAGCTTGAGCTGCTGCGGCTGGGCCAGAATCAGTTCGATGGCCTCGTTCTGCTCGGCTGCGGTCATGCCGAACTTGGAGGCCGAGGTGCCGGTCTGCCAGCCAGCGGCGGCGCCGCCCTGGATCTCCGGAATGATGCGCAGGCTGACCCGCGCCTGACGTCCCAGCTCGGTCGCTATGCTGAGAATGCGTGAAAGCTCCGAGAGCGAATCGACGTTGATCGCCTTGATCCCGGCGGCAATGACCTCACGCAGCTCCTGCACCTGCTTGGCCACACCGTTGAACACCATCTGCGCCGGGGCGAAGCCGGCGAGTTGCGCCTTGTAGAACTCACCGCCGGAGTTGACCTCAAGATCCAGGCCACAGTCCCTGAACACCTTGAGCACCGCCAGGTTGGCGCAGGCCTTGCTGGCAAAGCAGACCCGGGTATTGGCGTGTACGCGGCGGAAGTGGCCCAGTATATCCCGGGCGTTTTTGCGCAGCTGGCTTTCCGAGTAGACAAACAGCGGCGAGCCATAGCGCTCGACCAGTGCGAGGGTATTCACCCCGTCGATCAGCAGCTGGTTATGGGCGCTTTCCAGATGCTGCGATCTTTTCCAGGGGTACAGGGAGACGACTTGGCTCATGGGTATGGCTCACTCAATTAAAAGGTAGGGTGCGCCGTACGCACCCTCGCGTTATCGCGGTGCCATTGCCGTGGTGCGCACAGCGCACCCTACAAAGGCAGCGTCGCCAACCGATGCGATCGACGACATCAGCGATTCCATCAGTACTGGCTGGCCAGCAGGCGACGCAGGTTGTCCGATTGCGGAGCGTTGAACAGCTGCTCGGGGCTGCCCTGCTCCTCGATGCGACCCTGGTGCAGGTACACCAGCTTGGACGACACCTCGCGGGCAAAGCGCATTTCGTGGGTGACCATGATCATGGTGCGGCCCTCCTCGGCCAGTTCGCGGATGACCTTGAGCACCTCGCCCACCAGCTCCGGGTCCAGGGCCGAGGTGGGCTCGTCGAACAGCATCACCTCCGGGTCCATGGCCAGGGCACGGGCGATGGCCACCCGCTGCTTCTGCCCACCGGACAGGCAGTCGGGGTACATCTGGCACTTCTCCAGCATGCCGACCCGGGCCAGCAGCTTCTTGGCCTGGGCTTCCACGTCGGTGCGGTTGCGCTTATGCACCAGGCAGGGCCCGAGCATGACGTTCTCCAGCACAGTCATATGCGACCACAGATTGAACGACTGGAAGACCATGGCCAGACGCGAACGCACCCGTTCGATCTGTCGCTGAAAACGCCGCGAACGGCCACCGCGGCGGTTGGCGACCAGCTCCAGCTCCTCGCCCTGCACGCGCAGGCGGCCACTGTCGGGGAACTCCAGCAGGTTCATGCAGCGCAGCAGGGTGCTCTTGCCCGAGCCGCTGGAGCCGATGATGCTGATCACATCGTGCTTCTCGGCGGTCAACGAGACGCCCTTGAGCACCTCGATACCGGCGAAGGTCTTGTGCAGGTCCTGTACCTGCAAGGCGGCATTGCTCATAAGGAAACTCCGGCGGAGACCCGCTTGGCAGCGGGCGCTGTGACAGGGGTTGGCGCCTGGCGCAGGCGCTGGTGACGAGTCAGGCGCAGCTCCAGGCGGCGCCAGAGCCAGACGAAGGCGCTGGTCATCAACAGGTAGAGCAGCGCCGCCCAGAGGTACACGGACAAGTCGAAGGTCTGCGAGAAGATGCGCCGGGTCTGGCCCATCACGTCAAACAGGGTGATCACGCTGACCACCGCACTGCCCTTGAGCAGCAGGATGATCTCGTTGCCCAGGGCCGGAAAGGCGATGCGGTAGGCATTGGGCAGGATGATGGTGCGGTACTGGTTGAAGCGCGACAGGCCCATGGCCACCCCCGCCTCGATCTGCCCGTAAGGCACCGCGCGCAGACCGCCACGCAGGATCTCGATCTGGTAGGCCGTGGAGTTGAGGACAAAGGTCAGCAGCGCGCAGTAGTAGGGGTCGCGGAAAAACCACCAGAGCCCCAGCTGACTCAGCTCGGCGCGGAACTGCCCCGAGCCGTAGTACACCAGAAACAACTGGGCCAGCAGCGGCGTGCCACGAAAGAACGAGACGAACAGGCGGATTGGCCAGCGCAACAGCCTGCAATCGCTGCAGCGCGCGATAGCCAGGGGCAACGCCAGGGCGCAGGCCAGCAATGCGGCAATGGCGGTAAGCTGCAGGGTCAGGCCGGCGCCAGACAACAGCTGGGCGGAAAAGCGCGTGAGAAGTTCCATCATGCCGCCGCCCCTCCCATGCGCTGACCGCGGTTGGCACGGCGCTCCATCCGGCCCAGCAGGTATTCGCAGAGCAGGCACACCAGCCAGTAGGCCAGGCACACCACGAGGAAGAACAGAAAGGGCTTCTTGGTGGTGCCCACGGCGATATTGGCCATGCGCATCAGATCGCTCAGGGCAATTACCGAGACCAGGGCAGTGTCCTTGAGCAGGTTGACCCACAGGTTGCCCAGCCCGGGCAGGGCCAGGCGCAGCAGTTGCGGCAGCTCGATCACCCGGAAGATGGTCAGGCGACGCAGGCCCATGGCCTCGCCCGCCTCACGCTGGCCGCCGTCCAGGGCCTGCCAGGCGCCGCGCCAGACTTCGCTGGAATAGGCGGCGAAGACCAGGCCTAACGCCAGCACCCCGGCGATAAAGGGACTCAGCTCCAGATAGCCAGCTTCGGGGTTATACCAGCGCAGCAGGGCATTCAGCCCCATGCCCACGCCGTGGTAGATGATAAACAGGGTGAGCAGCTCGGGCAGGCCGCGCAGGGTGGTGCTGAAAGCCAGGGCCAGGCAGCGTGCCGCGCGCCCGCCAAACAGCGCCAGCGCCGCCACCAGCAGCCCCAGCAACAGGCCAACCGGCAGGGTGGCCAGCGCCAGGGCCAGGGTCACCCCAAGGCCCTGGAGCAACTCGTCGCCCCAGCCGGCATCACCAAAGCTCAGGTAGGTGAGCCAGTCCATAACAGATCCTCTTCTCGCTCAGCAGATGAGCCGCTTAGGGTTTCAGCGTTCCAGGGTCAGCAGATTGACCGAGAAGAACTTGTCGTTGATGGCCTGGTAGGTACCGTCGGCGATGATCGAGGCCAGGGCCTCATTGAGTTGCTGGCGCAGCGCCTCGTCCTCCTTGCGCAGCGCCATGCCGACGCCCTCGCCGACATACTTGGGATCGCTGATCGGCGCGCCGGCCAGGCGGCAGCAGGCGCCGTCCTTGGACTTCTGGGTCCAGTCGAGCATGGGGATCATGTCGCCGACCTGGGCATCCAGGCGACCGGAAGCCAGGTCCAGGTTGACCGCATCCTGGGTCGGATACAGGCGCACATCGGCGTCGGGATACATGGCCATCAGGTAATCGGCCTGGGTGGTGGCGCCCTGGGCACCGATGGTCTTGCCGGCCAGGGCCTGGGGACTGAAATCGCTGAGTGCGGAGTCCTTGTCCACCACGAAGGTCATCGCCGACTTCTGGTAGGGGTCGCTGAAGGCCACCATCTGCCGGCGCTCCTCGGTGATAAACATGGAGGCGATCACCACATCGTACTTGCGCCCCAGCAGCGCCGGGATAATGCCGTCCCAGTCCTGGGCCACCAAGCTGCACTTGACCTGCATACGTTCGCACAGGGCCTGACCGATCTCGATATCGAAGCCGGCCAGTTGGCCGTCTGCGGTGTAGTAATTGAAGGGCGGGTAGGCGCCTTCGGTGGCGATGCGCAGGGTCTTGCCTTCAGCGGCTTGCACACCCGCCAGCGGCGCAAGGGCAAAAGCGCTGCCGAGCAGCAGGGAGCGGAGAGTCTTATTCATCTTGTTGTCCTCAGGAGTCGTGATTCGCGGTGAAACGGTCATCACCCGCTCGTTTCACCTCGCACTGGATGACCAGCTGGTCACCACCGGCCCCAAGAATCCGTCCGCGCCACGCATTTATCAAATGTATATTTATTATGTTATGCATAATCCATGGCTATGTATAAGGCCAAAAAAAACCGCTGCACCGGAGTGGCGCAGCGGGCCATGGATCAGGACCTGGGCTTACTTCTGGCTATAGCTCTGAATCAGGTTGGCATAGGCTGGCAGATGACCACCGAGGATGCCGCCGAAGCCCTCGATATCGTTGCGCCAATCACGGTGCAGTTCACAACCGACGCTGAACCCGTTGAGCATCTGCGCGCCGGCGTGAGCCATGCGCATCAGCGCGGCGTCGCGCACGCTGGTGTCGAAGGTGCTGGCGCTGTGCGACGTTCTCCAGCAGCGCCTGGCCAACCCGCCCTGGCACCCGCCTGGCTGATACGCAGGCCAGGCAAAGCCTTACAATGCCGCCTTTTGCCGGAAGACCCGCCATGCCCCCTACCCCCAGCTACGGCGTCGGCGACGCCTCCTACCAGGCCGCCGGCGGCATCGACGGCCTGCGCCGACTGGTCGCCGATTTCTACCAGTTGATGGACGAGCTGCCCGAGGCTGGCGCACTGCGCCGTCTGCACGGTGACAGCCTGGAGCTGGCCGCCGACAAGCTGGCCTGCTTTCTCAGCGGCTGGCTGGGCGGGCCCAGGCTGTTCCAGGAAAAATACGGCAGCATCGCCATCCCGGCCTTCCATGCCCAGTGGCCGATAGACGAACACCTGAGCGAGGCCTGGCTGGCCTGTATGGCCGCCGCCATCGCCCGCCAACCCTATACAGCGGATTTCGCCCACTACCTGCTGGCCCAGCTAAGGGTGCCGGCGCAGCGGATCGTGCAGGCCAGTCGCAGCAGACACGGGCAAGCCTGAGGCTCAGTGCGCGGCCAGCAGTTGCTCGACAATGCTCAGGCCGAAATGCCGTTGCAGGGTCACGGCAAAGAACTGCTCGGCGATCTGCGGAATTTCCGCGTACAGCTCAAGCACCCCGGCCTGCAGCTCATCCTGCACCACCACCGCCGGCAGCAGGGCCATATCCCCGGAGTCGCGCGCCAGCAGGCGCAGCATGGCCATATCATCCACCTCGGCACAGATCAGCGGGTGCAGGTCATGGCTGTTGCAGTAGACCTCGAACTGGCTGCGAATATCGCTGCTGCGCCCCGGTACGATCAGGCGCGCCTGCTGTAGGTCAGCCGGCAGGCTGAATGCCTTGCGCCCGTTCCTGGGCGGCCCCACCAGGCACACGCGCTGGCGGTCCAGCAGGCGGCAGTTCCAGGTCCGCTGACCGTCACCACTGACCGCCTGATTGGTCAGCACCACATCCAGTTTGTGCAGGGCCAGGCGCTCCAGCAACTCGTCCAGGCTGCCGGACTCCAGGGTGATACGCACCTGCTTACGGCCGAGAAAGGGCCGCAGCAGGTTCTCCTGGAAGTTGCGTGACAGGGTCGCCACCGCGCCGATGCGCAGCGGCTGATTTTCCTGCTGGGCGCCCTGCAGGGTCATCTGCAGTTCGCTGCCCAGGGCAAAGATGCTCTCGGCATAGTCCAGCACCAGCCGGCCGGCTTCGGTAAGCAGCAGACTGCGTCCGCTGCGGATGAACAACGCATGACCCAGATCATCTTCCAGCGTGCGAATCTGCGTCGAGAGAGCCGATTGCGACACGTGCAGGGCCTCGGCAGCCCGGGTCAGGTTGCCCTCCTTGGCCACGGCCCAGAAGTAGTGCAGGTGATGGAAGTTGAGTCGGCGCACAATTCATTCCATTTAAAAGAATGATTCATTCATATCAATCTATTTTTAATAGATCAATACCTGCCGGAGACTAGGCCCATTGCCCGTCTTCGGAGATTCACCCATGCCGATCAGCCTCCCACCTCTGCTCGAACTGCTGCCCTGGCTCTACGCCCTGGCCCTGCTCCCGGTCTGCCTGCTGCGCAGCCGCAACGCCCTCTGGTGGCCCGCCCGAAGTGCCGGCTACCTGGGTCTGGCTCTGGTGCTGCTGGCCTGGTTGCAGGCTGCCCTGAACGGACAAAACGATGATCGACTGGGGCTGGCCATGGCCGGCCTGGTCGGCCTGCTGGCCCTGGTGATCATCGACTACTCGTGGCGCTATC
>JBFHPI010000005.1:0-23476 GCA_041592855.1 Pseudomonas sp. | reverse complement strand
CGCTGAACCAAAAGGGCTCGACCGCGAGGGGTAAGACGGGCATGTTTATGCAGGTTCATCCGGGGCTCCTGGAAGGCATGGTTGGTCGCACTTCCAGAATTCCGGGAATGCCCCGGATGAACAACCTACTGAGAGATCACACCTAGGCGGCCCCGCACCCCCTACGCAATGCACAAGGAAAACCGCTATGTCACTGCAAGGCAAGACCCTGTTTATCACCGGCGCCAGCCGTGGCATCGGCCGTGAAATCGCCCTGCGCGCCGCCCGTGACGGTGCCAATATCGTAATTGCGGCAAAAAGCGCCGAGCCCCACGCCAAGCTGCCGGGCACCATCCATTCGGTGGCCGCCGAGGTCGAGGCAGCGGGCGGCAAGGCCCTGGCCCTGCAGCTCGATGTGCGTGACGAGAACGCGGTAAAAGCCGCCATGGCCCAGGCGGCCGAACACTTCGGCGGTATCGACGCCCTGATCAACAACGCCGGGGCGATCAAGCTGGTGGGCGTGGAAAAGCTCGAGCCCAAGCGCTTCGACCTGATGTTCCAGATCAACACCCGGGCGGTGATGGTCTGCAGCCAGGCGGCCCTGCCGTTCCTTAAACAAAGCGGCAATGGGCATATCCTTAACCTGTCGCCGCCGCTGAATATGGACAGCAAGTGGTTCGCCCAGCACGGCCCCTACACCGTCACCAAGTACGGCATGAGCATGCTCACCCTGGGCATGAGCGAGGAGTTCAAGAAGTACGACATCAGCGTCAACGCCCTGTGGCCAAAGACCATGATCGCCACCGCCGCCATCGAGTTCGAACTGGGCAGCCGCGATGCCTTCAAGCGCGCCCGCACCCCCGCCATCATGGCCGACGCCGCCCACGCCATTCTGTCGTGCCAAGGCCGCAGCATCACTGGCCGTCTGCTGATCGATGAGGAGATTCTGCGCGAACAGGGCGCAACCGAGTTCGAGCACTACCGCTTCGATCCGCAAGGTGGCGCACTGATTCCTGATCTGTTTGTCGATTGACTACCAACTGGGCGCGACGCCGGAATTAATCCGGGCGATGGGCTGGGCGTCGCACCGTAGGGTGCGCCGCGCGCACCGTGACGATCAATGAACATATGCCCTGTGGTGCGCACAGCGCATCCTACGAAAAGCAGCGGGTATTTGCCGATCTGCCCGCCGCGGGACGCACCTGAGCCATGGCTGGCGCACGCTCGCCTGACTAGAGTCAGCGCTAGTCCCGTATAACAACCCTAAACGCGAGCGCCATGAGCCAGACCGATCTGATTTCTCCCCTGCGATTTCTTGCCCGCCTACCCCGGCACCTGCCACGGGTGCCGCGTATGTTGCGCGGACTGTATTACGCCGGCATTCGCAACCGCGAAAAGCCGCTGTCCCTGGGCTGGGCCCTGGAGCGGGCGGCGCAGTTGCATCCCGAGCGTCCGGCGCTGCTCGATGAGTCGCGCCGCCTGAGCTATGCCCAGTTCAATGCCTGGGCCAATCGCCTGGCCTGGGCCTTCAAGGCCGAGGGCGTGGGCCACGGCAGCGTAGTGGCGGTGATGCTGGAAAATCGCCTGGAGCTGCTGGCCATTCTCGCCGCGCTCAGCAAGCTCGGCGCGGTGGGGGCCCTGGTCAATACCACCCAGCGCGGCAAGGTGCTGGCCCATAGCCTGAATCTGGTCAAACCGGGCTTTCTGGTGATTGGCGCGGAGCTGCAGGACGCCTTTGCCGACGTCGCCGAGCTGCTGGACAACCCTGCAGTCCAGCGCTACTGGGTAGCCGATCAGGACTGTCTGAAGGAAGCCCGCCAGGCACCGGATGGCTGGCGCAACCTGATGCAGCTGACCAGCAACCAGGCCAGGAACAACCTGCCGGATTGCGCCCAGGTCAGGATGAAAGACCCCTGCTTTCTGATCTACACCTCCGGCACCACCGGCCTGCCCAAGGCCTCGATCATGAGCCATGGCAAATGGATCAAGGCCTACGGCGGCTTCGGCCATTCCGGCCTGACCCTGAACAATCAGGATGTGCTCTACCTGACCCTGCCCTGCTACCACAACAATGCCGTTACCGTGTGCTGGAGCGCCGCCATCGCCGGTGGCGCGGCCATCGCCCTGCGCCGCAAATTCTCCGCCAGCGCCTTCTGGGAAGATGTAGCGCGCTACCAGGCCACCTGCTTCGGTTATATCGGCGAGCTATGCCGTTATCTGCTCAACCAACCGGAATGTACCGCAGAGAAAAACAACAGCCTGCGCTGCATGATCGGCAACGGTCTGCGCCCCTCGATCTGGGCCGAGTTCAAGCAGCGCTTCGGGGTGGAGCAGGTCACCGAATTCTATGCCTCCAGCGAAGGCAATATCGGTTTTACCAACGTGTTCAACTTCGACAATACCGTGGGCTTTACCCCGGCTACCTACGCCATCGTGCGCTATGACCTGGAAAACGACCGACCGCAGCGCACAGCCAAGGGCTTTTTGCAGAAGGCGGACAAAGGTGAAGCGGGTTTGTTGATCAGCGAGATCAGCGCCAAATGGCCATTTGACGGCTACACCGACCCGGCCAAGAGCGAGGCGGCCATTCTGCGCAATGTGTTCAAGAAAGGTGATGCCTGGTTCAACACCGGCGACCTGATGCGCGATATCGGCTGCAAGCACGCCCAGTTCGTCGACCGATTGGGCGATACCTTCCGCTGGAAAGGCGAAAACGTCTCCACCAGCGAAGTGGAAAACGTGCTGGGCGCCTTCCCCGGTGTGGAAGATGCGGTGGTTTATGGCGTGGAGATTCCCGGTACCAATGGCCGCTGCGGAATGGCGGCGCTACGCCTGAGCCCTGGCATCGAACTGAATGGTGCAGCCCTGGCTGACTACCTGGACCGCGAGCTGCCGGTTTATGCCGCGCCGCTGTTTATCCGCCTGCTCGGCGAGGTGGAGACCACCGGCACCTTCAAGTACAAGAAGGCCGACCTGAAAAAGGCCGCCTACGACCCCAACCTGCTGGACGACCCGCTGTGGGTGCGGCTGCCGGGCAGCACCGCCTTCCAGCCCCTGGACAACGCATTGCACCAGGCCATTACGCAGCAGCGCTATCGCTTCTGAAGCGGTGCTGGCTCGGCTCAGCTGAACCGGGAGAAACCCAGATCGGTAGGGTGCGCCATGCGCACCGAGGCCTGGAGGAGGATTAACGGTGCGCACAGCGCACCCTACCTCTTGTGGCAAGAGCAGGCGGGGCTGTTCTGTCGGCTACTGCCTGAACTCAAACTGCAGTTCGGCCCCTTCCAGGGACTCCCAGTAGTCGTCGACCCGCTCGTTGCTGATCAGTTTGCCGTGCAGCTGAAAGGGGCTTTCAGGCTCGCCCTGCCGATCAAATAACGGCGGCAGCAGGGGCGCCAGTGGCACCTCCTCGGCCTGCAGCGGCACCTGCAACAGATCCTCCGGCAGGCTCAGATCCAGGGGCAACTTTTCCTCGGCAGGCGCAGGACGTGCTTGCGCTTGCGCTGCAGCCGGCGGCTTTGGCTCGGGAGCAGCCTGCTTGACCGCAGCCGGCACCGATACCCGCTCAGGAGCGCGATTGGGCTCAAGCGCCGGCTCAGCCACCGTTGGCGCGCCGGGTGCTGGGGCGTCGGCCTCGGCCTGGGGCACTAGCGGCGGCGGTTCAACCACGCGTGGCTGGGCCTGTTCCTGCTGGTCGCAGGCCGCCAGGCCCAGTAGTGCCGCCAGCCCGAACAGGGCAATGGAAATTCGCATCAGTCAGCTTCAAGCCATCTTATTCAAACCGCTATGCTGTCGCGCCAAGGCGTTTCTGACAAGGCCGCACCTGCGTGCAGCCGTATCAGTACGCGACCGCGCTATTGCGGCTGCGGCTCCAGCGCCCTGAGTTCAAGCTCGATATTGCGCTGCGGATAGTCGCGCATCAGCTGCAGCAGCAGCTGGTCGGCTTCGTCCTGCCAGCCCTCGCGGCGCAATTTGTCCAGGCGCCGCAATTGGCGAATAAACGCCGGGTCTGCAGCCTGGCGTGACAACTCCGCTGCTGGTGCTGCTGGGGCGGCGGCGCCCATGCTCAGCTCCTCTCTGGGCGCCGCTTCGGCCTTGAGCGTTTTCTTGGCCGGTGACTCGGCCAGGGCCTGACGCTCACGCGCCTGCGGTGCCGGCATGGCGTCGGCCATGGGGGCGGCTGGGGCGGCACTGCGCATGGCTGGCGCCATCAGCACCTCGTCGGGCACGGCATCGAAGGCATCCGGCGTGCGTTCCAGGGTCCGCCAGGTCAGGCTGACGCCGACCCCCAGGCAGGCGATGCCGGCCAGGGCCAGGGACCACCGCTGGCGACCGGCACCAAACAGCCAGTTGTGCAAACGCTGGGCCCGGCCCGGCCGCGACGCCTTGGTCAGTTCGGCGCGGGCAGCGCCAAGAATCAGCGCATCCAGTTCGGCGGATGGCTCCCCCTGCGTATGTTCACGAAAATGCGCCAGCAGTTGCTGCTCCTGGGCATCGGGGCGCTGTTGATCATGCTTCATAGGGACAACTCCTCGGCAGCCGGATCGGCCAGCAGCCGACGTAACTTGTGCAGGGCATAGCGCAGACGGCTCTTGACCGTCTCGGCCGGGGTCTGGGTCAGTTCGGCGATCTCGCCTAGCTCCAGCTCACCCTGGGCGCGCAACAGAAAGACTTCGCGCTGCTCACTGGGCAGATCGGCCAGGGCGGCCTGCAAGCGTTGCTGGTCACGGCTCAGGCTGAGCTGCTGCTCGGGGCCGGGCTGCGGGTCGGGCGCGGCATGCTGCTGTTCATCGTACTCGGCATGCCCTGCCTGGTGCCGCCCGTGTTTGCGCCAGTGATCGATCAGGCGGTTGCGGGCGATCTGGTACAGCCAGGTCTTGAACAGCACGGCCTCGCGCTGCTCGCTCTGGCTGCGGATCAGGCTGAGCCAGGTGTCCTGAAACACCTCCTCGGCCAGGGCATGCTCGCCACACAGGCCGAGCAGAAAGCGGAACAGGCCGAGGCGATGGCGCTGGTACAACTCGGCAAAGGCCGCCGCATCACCGCGGCGGTAACGCCGCAACAGGGCGGCGTCGTCATCCGTGAGGGGTCGATTCACTGCTCTACTCGTGCGCGGGTTGAATGGTGCTGATCAGTTTGCAGGCTCTGCGCCAGTTCCACCAGCTGTACAAACTCACCCCGCAGGCCGAAGCGGTCATCGCCCTTGGCGCCCCGGGCCAGGGCCGCACTATCGGCCAGATGAAAATCGCCGGTGTACTGGCCACCCTTGAGCTGCTGGGCAAAGGCCGCCACCGCAGCGGCGAAACGCAAGTCCAGGCTGGCCTGGCTGATAGCGGGTACCTCACGGGCCTGAATCGGCTGTTCCAGCAGCTTGCTCACATCCTGCCCCGGCGTCTTGTAACGAATGCGCAACCAGGCCAGCTCGCCCGACTTGCGCTCGGCTTTTGCAGTGGCCTGATAACGCAGCGGCTCCAGCCAACCCTTGGCGCCGACCGGGATCACTTCATACAGCGCAGTGACCGTGTGACCTGCGCCGATTTCCCCGGCATCGACCTTGTCGTTGCTGAAGTCCTCGCGCTTCAGCGCCCGGTTCTCATAGCCCAACAGGCGGTAGTCGCTGACCTCGGCCGGGTTGAATTCGACCTGAATCTTTACATCACTGGCCACGGTGGCAAGGGTCGAGCTGAGCTGATCCACCAGCACCTTGCGCGCCTCGCGCAGGTTGTCGATATAGGCGTAGTTGCCGTTGCCGGCATCGGCCAGCTGTTCCATCAGACGCTCGTTGTAGTTGTCGGTACCAAAGCCCAGGGTGGTCAGGGATACACCACTCTTGCGCTTGTCAGCGGCCAATTGCTTGAGGCTCTCGAAGTCACTGATGCCGACATTGAAGTCGCCATCGGTGGCCAGCAGGATGCGGTTGATCCCGCCATTGATAAAGCCCTGCTGCGCCTGCTGGTAAGCCAGCTGAATACCCGACTCACCCGCCGTGGAACCACCGGCGCTGAGCTGATCGATGGCCGCGCGGATCTTGGCTTTTTCGCTGCCGGAGGTCGGCTCCAGCAGCACACTGGATGAGCCAGCATAGACCACCAGCGACACCCGGTCCTGGGCGCGCAGCTGATCGACCAACAGCTTCAGGGTGGCCTGTACCATAGGCAGGCCTTCACGGCGGTCCATCGAGCCGGAGACATCCACCAGAAACACCAGATTGGCCGGCGGTAGCTCGTCTACGCGCAGATCCGAGGCCTTGATGGCGATACGCAGCAGACGGCTCTCGGGATTCCACGGCGTGGCCGCCAGCTCGGTGTGCACGCCAAAGGGCGCATCACCCGTGGGCAGCGGATAGGCATAGGGGAAGTAGTTGATCAGCTCTTCCAGGCGCACCGCTTCCGGCGGCGGCAGTTGCCCGTCATTGAGAAAGCGCCGCACATTGGCGTAGCTGCCGGTGTCCACATCGATGCTAAAGGTCGACACCGGCGTCTCGACCACCGCATGCACCGGGTTGTCCGCCAGTTTCTGGTACTGCTCGCGGTTCTCATCACGATAGCCCGGCAGCATGGCATCGGCCTGCACAGACATCGGTAGCGGTGCATAGGCCACGCTGGGCAGCAGCGCCCTGCCCGCTACCTCGCGCTGGCGTTGCAACTCAGCCGGAGCAGGCAACTGCTCGTGCAGCTCGGCACTGTTATCCAGCCGCGCCTGCTCGGCGGCCTTGGCCGGCGCCTCGGGGTCTGCGGCGCTGCAGGCGCCAAGGCTGATCAGCACGCCAGCGGCAAAACCGGCAAGCAGAGGACGGGCAAGCAAGAGGGGGTAAGCAGACATGGCGGCATCTCCTGAGCGAGGCAACGAAGCATTCGCTCAGGTAGACGCCACCCTTGGTTAAATCGGGTTAAGCCGCTGTTAAAAACTTGTCGCCCCTTCCTGACACAGCTGCCCGGCCAACATGCCCAGGGTCATCAGCGCCCGCTCGGCTTCGCGGTTCCAGGGGATGGCGCAGTTCAGGCGAATGCAGTGGTTGAACTGCTCGGTGTTGCTGAAGATCAGTCCCGGGGCGATGGAAATGCCCTGCTGCAGCGCGCGCACGTGCAGGTCCTTGGTATTGACCCGCGCTGGCAGGCTGACCCAGAGGATAAAGCCACCCTTGGGCCGACTCATCTGGGTACCTTCGGGGAAGTACTGCTGCACCGCCAGCTGGAAGGCGCTGAGGTTCTTGCGGTACTCCTGACGGATAAAGCGCAGGTGACGGTCGTAGCCGCCGTTCTCCAGGTAGGCCGCCACCGCCATCTGCGTCACGCTGCAGGCCGAGTGGGTGCTGAAGGTCTGCAGGCGCTGGATTTCCTCCTGGTACTTGCCGGCAATGATCCAGCCGATGCGCACCCCCGGCGACAGGGTCTTGGAGAAGCTGGAGCAGTAGATCACCCGGCCCTCACGGTCATGGGATTTAAGCGCCTTGGTCGGCCCCTGCTCGAACATCAGTTCGCCGTAGATATCGTCTTCGACAATCTGGATATCGTAGTCACCGGCCAGACGCAGCAGCTGGCGCTGGCGCTCCTCGGGAATGCTGCCGCCCAGGGGATTGCTGAGCCGCGCAGTCAGCACCAGGGCCTTGATCGGCCACTGGTTGGCCGCCAGTTGCAGGGCCTCCAGGCTGATGCCGGTGGTGGGGTCGCTGGGGATTTCGATCACCTTGAGCCCCAGCAGGTCGGCCAATTGCAGCAAACCGTAGTAGGTCGGCGACTCGGCGGCGATCAGATCGCCCGGCTGAGTCAGCACCCGCAGGCTCATCTGCAAAGCGTCCACGCAACCGTGGGTAATCACCACGGCCGACGGGTCTACCACCACACCCGCATCGCGCATGCGGATCGCCACCTGACGGCGCAGCGGCTCGAAACCCGGGCTGAACATATAGCTGAAAGCCCGGGCGCTGTGAAAACGGGTGACCTTGGCCAATTGCTGATGCAGGGCGCGCACCGGCAGGTAATCGACATGGGGCACCGCGGCGCCGAGGGGGAACACCCCTTCACGACGTGACTCGGTCAGCACCTGATTGATGATGCTGCTGCGGGTGACCAGGCTGGGCCGTTCAACCCGGGCGATATCCGGGGTCGGCGCGGTCAAGGCCGGGGTCTGGTGCACATAGAAGCCGGATTGCGGGCGCGCGCGGATCAGGCCCTGGTCTTCCAGATTGGCATAAGCCTGCAAGACGGTGGCGTGGCTGACACTGAGTTGGGCGCTCATTTTGCGCACCGAGGGCACCCGTTCACCGGGCTGGTAAACGCCACGGCGGATATCCTCCGCCAGTTGCTGGGCAATACGCTGATATAGCAACAGATTGGTCATGGCCGCGCTCCTGCATCACTGAACCGTAACAGTAGCTCAGCAGCACGCAATTGCATCGGTACAGTCTTGCCGTTTGTCGACAATACAGTGGGTGGCGCTGCCGCCAGGCAGCACCATCCCAAGAGCAACCGCTAGCGCTCGGCGCTCAGACGCCCCTGCTCATCGGAGAAGACGATCTCCACCCGACGGTTCTGCGCCCGTCCACGGGCCGAGGCATTTTCCGCCACCGGAAAATCGATACCATGCCCCACCACCTCGACGCGCTCGGCACTGATGCCAAGATCCTGCAACAGGTCGGCGACCGACTGGGCGCGGGCACGGGACAACTCAAGATTGAACTCGGCACTGCCAGTGTTATCGGTATAACCCTCGATACGCACCCTGCGCCGCGGGTTGAGTTGAAGGAAATGTGCCACCTGCAACAGCGTGCGGTTGGCCGCTGGCAGCAGATCCGCCGCACCTACTTCGAACAGCACATCGCCCAGGGTCATCACCAGGCCACGCTCACCTTCTATCCCCTGCAGCATGGCCATCTGCTCGGCTAGCCAGGCAGTCTGCTGCTGCACGCTAAGCAGCTTGGCCTCGCGCAGGGTCAGCTGCAGGCGTTGGCGCTCCAGCTCCAGCTGGGCCAAACGCTCCTGGTTGAGCAGGGTCGCGCTGTGCTGCTGAGCGATCTCGCCATAGCGCTGGCTGAGGTAGGCATAGTGCCGCACATCCTCAGCACTGCCCCAGTAACTGGCCAAACGCTCAGCCCGGGCCAACGACTCACTGGCGCGCACCACATCCTTGGGCGCGGCGCGCAGGATATCGGCATCATTCTTGATCCGGTTGAAACTGGCCTGGGCCTCGTTCAGCAGCTGTTGATCGCTGGAGGAGAGACTGCTGCAGCCACTCAGGCTGAGCAACAGCAGGGGGGCAAACCAGTACTTGTTCATTGCAGAGCTCCCAGCTGTTTACGCAATTGCTGGATACTGTTTTGCAGGGCGCTCAACTGCTCCTGACTGGCCTTTTGCATATGTTCGGCCTCCGCCAGGCGAGCATCCAGCTCAGCCTGCTCGGCCAGGATACGGGCCTCACGGTGCTTGCCCTTGGCCATGGCGGCCTGCGCAGCGGCGAACTTGTCTTCGGCCAGCTTCAACCAGGACGACTGTTCGGCAGTGATGTTCAGCGCCCGCACCTGGTTCAGGGTCTGTTCGGTCAGGCGCACCTGCTCGCTGGGCACCGGGTCAGAAGCACAGCCGACTAAGGCTAACGCCAACAGCGTGGCGAAAAGAGAGGGTTTGATCACTTGGCGTTCCTACGGGGTGGATTCAGGCTCGGCCTGCACCTGCTGCTGGCTCTGCCAGAGCAATAAATTGCGCTGCAGCAGCTGCTCAGGCAGCCCGGCAGCAAGTGCCTGATTCATCTTCACGGCCAGTTGGCCGCGCAGCCAGGCATCGTTGCAGGCGGAGTTATGGGAGAGGGTCAGATAGAGCCCCTCACTGGAAATGGGCGGCTCGAGAATCTGCAGGTGCTCAGCCAGCCCCTGGGTCCCGGCCACTGCCAACCCTGGGTATTGTTCGTAAAGTACATAATCGGTGCGGCCCAGCAGCAATTTCTGGAAGGCCTGGGTCAGACTGGCCACGCCCTCCAGGGTCAGATTGTCCTTGGCGTAGGTATCGAACTGCTGACCGAAACTGTTATTGACCAGGGTATCGCCGGTTCGCCCTTGCAGATCGCTCCAACCGCTATAGTCGAAGGTGCGCTCCTTGCTCACCCACACCACACTGGAGGCGTAGTAAAACGGCGGATGAACGTAATCCATGCTTTCCAGGCGCGGCAGCGTGAGAAAGGCCCCGGCAATCAGATCGACCCGACCGGTACGCACCTCATCCTGGGCCCTGGACCAGGGGCCGGTGTAGATCACATCCACCACCACACCCAGCTCGTCAGCAATATGCTTGAGCAGGTCGGCATTGGCACCGATCAGCTGACGCGAGTTCTGTGGGTCACGCCAGAGATAAGGCGGATATTCCGGATTGCCGGTAGCCACCAGGCGCTCACACTTGCCCGCCGCAAAAGCCAGCCCCGGCAGCAACAGGCTCAAAACCAACGTTAGAGACTTAAAGACACTACGCTCAAGCATTGACAACTTCTCGACTCAATCATGGACGGGAACTTCACAGCGACCCATCGAAAGACTTCCGCTTCATGCTAGCTTAAATGTTCAAATATCGATTCGCGATAAAGACGAAAAATGAAAAAACCAATTGCTTACGTGCTTGGCCTGCTGGTCGCCGCAGCGGCCCTGCTCTACCTGTCGCCAGCCGCCCTCTTTACCAGCGTGCAATGGCTCGAACGGCAACGGGCCGACCTGAGCGCCAAACAGATCACCGTGGGCGATCTTAGCATTCATTACTACGAAGGCGGCCCCAGGAGCGGACAAAGCATTGTCATGCTGCATGGTTTTGCCGCCAACAAGGACAACTGGCTGCGCTTCGCCCGCCACCTGACCTCTGACTACCATGTGCTCGCCCTTGACCTGCCAGGTTTCGGTGCCAGCGACAAGCCAACGGGCAGCTACGATGTCGGCACCCAGACCGAGCGCCTGGCCAGTATTCTCAAGGCCCTGAACATTGAACAGGCCCACCTGATCGGCAATTCCATGGGCGGCCATATCAGCGCCCTGTATGCTGCTCGCTACCCTGGGCACGTTCTCTCGGTAGCGCTGTTCAACAATGCCGGGATCGACTCGCCAGAACCCAGCGAACTGCGCCAAATACTCCAGCGCGGCGAAGCCAATCCCCTGGTGGTCAGAAGCCGCGAAGACTTCGAACGCCTGCTGCAGTTCGTCTTTGTCGAGCCACCACCGCTGCCAGACTCACTTAAGGACTACTTCGCCGAGCAGGCCAAAGCCAACAGTGCGCATTATGACCGGGTCTTCAACCACCTGATCGAACGCTATATCCCGCTGGAGCCGGAATTGGGCAAGATCCAGGCACCCACCCTGCTGCTGTGGGGCGAGCAAGATCGCGTGCTGCATGTCTCCAGCATTGAGGTGATGCAGCCGCTGCTGCATCAGCCCAGTGTGGTGGTGATGGCCAATACCGGTCATGCACCCATGATCGAGCGCCCACAGCAGACTGCAGATCATTACCGTGCCTTTCTCAGGGCCCGACAAGATTGATAGCGCATAAAAAAACCCGCTCAGTGAGCGGGTTTTTTCTAGGCTTGGGCAACTGGCTTAAACCAGCTTCTCCAGCTCAGGTACGGCGTCGAACAGATCCGCCACCAGGCCGTAATCGGCCACCTGGAAGATCGGCGCTTCTTCGTCCTTGTTGATCGCAACGATCACTTTGGAGTCTTTCATACCGGCCAGGTGCTGGATCGCGCCGGAGATACCAACGGCGATATACAGCTGCGGGGCAACGATCTTGCCGGTCTGACCGACCTGCATGTCGTTGGGTACGAACCCTGCGTCAACTGCAGCACGGGAAGCGCCCACAGCAGCGCCCAGCTTGTCGGCCAGGGCGTACAGGTGCTTGAAGTTGTCGCCGTTCTGCATGCCGCGACCGCCGGAAACGACGATCTTGGCAGCGGTCAGTTCCGGACGATCGGATTTGGCCAGCTCTTCGCCGACAAAGGCCGACTTGCCCGCGTCAGCGGCGCCGCTAACGGCTTCAACGGCGGCACTGCCACCTTCGGCCGCAACCGGGTCGAAACCGGTGGCACGTACGGTGATCACTTTTACCGAAGCACTGGACTGCACGGTAGCAATGGCGTTACCGGCGTAAATCGGCCGCTTGAAGGTATCAGCGCTTTCAACCGCGATGATTTCCGAGATCTGGTCAACGTCCAGGGCAGCGGCAACGCGCGGCAGGATGTTCTTGCCGTTGCTGGTGGCAGCAGCCAGGATGTGGCTGTAGCCCTTGCCCAGTTCGGTTACCAGTGGTGCAACGTTTTCCGGCAGCTGGTGCTCATAAGCGGCGTTGTCAGCAACCAGCACCTTGGCCACGCCAGCGATCTTGGCAGCGGCTTCGGCAGCAGCGCCACAGGCGGAACCAGCAACCAGTACGTGAATGTCGCCACCGATTTTCGCGGCAGCGCCAACGGTGTTCAGAGTGGCTGCAGCCAGGGCAGCGTTGGTGTGTTCAGCGATAACCAGGATAGTCATTTAGATTACCTTCGCCTCGTTCTTCAGTTTCTCGACCAGTTCAGCCACGGACTTGACCTTGATACCGGCGCTGCGGGTCGCAGGCGCTTCGACTTTCAGGGTCTTGACGGTGGAAGCGGTGGAAACACCCAGGGCGTCCGGGGTGACGGTTTCCAGCGGCTTCTTCTTGGCCTTCATGATGTTCGGCAGCGACGCATAGCGCGGCTCGTTGAGGCGCAGGTCGGTGGTCACGATAGCCGGCAGGTTCAGCGCAACGGTCTGCAGACCGCCGTCGATTTCGCGGGTTACGTTGACCTTGTCGCCCGCCACTTCAACCTTGGAGGCGAAGGTGCCCTGACCGAAGCCGGTCAGCGCGCCGAGCATCTGGCCGGTCTGGTTGTTGTCGCTGTCGATGGCCTGCTTGCCCATGATCACCAGCTGCGGCTGTTCTTTGTCAACTACGGCCTTGAGCAGTTTGGCCACGGCCAGGGAGTTCAGCTCGTCGGCCGACTCAACCAGGATGGCACGGTCAGCACCCAGGGCCAGAGCGGTACGCAGCTGCTCTTGAGCAGTGGCCGGGCCGATGGTGACTACCACGATTTCACTGGCCACGCCTTTTTCTTTCAGGCGCACCGCTTCTTCCACGGCGATTTCGCAGAAGGGATTCATCGACATCTTGACGTTGGCCAGATCAACGCCGCTGTTGTCCGCCTTGACGCGAACCTTGACGTTGTAGTCGACCACTCGTTTGACAGCTACAAGAACCTTCATGGATTCCTCGTTACTCTCCGGTGAATAAGAATGTCGCCAAAAGCGAACATGGCGGGACCAGCATGCCGGCCGGAACCGGTGGCCTACCTGTAACGGTGGACCCAAAACCGCCCGTATCTTGACCGCACGACCTGGCCTGGTCAATACAAAGGGCCAGCCAATTGTCAGCGATGTAGTAGGATTCTAACACCGCTACAGAAAATTCAAACAAACGTTTGTATTGGCCCATTTGAAGCGTGTGGATATAATGCGCCAGCATCGCCCAGGGAACGAGCCTGATCGTCAAATAAAATTAGAGTGCCTTGAGTAGGAGATAGCCTGTGGAACGCGAATTTATGGAATTCGACGTCGTCATCGTCGGCGCTGGCCCTTCCGGCCTGTCCGCCGCCTGCCGACTGAAGCAGAAAGTCGCCGAAGCGGGTAAAGAAATCAGCGTCTGCGTAGTCGAGAAAGGCTCCGAAGTGGGAGCCCACATCCTCTCCGGCGCCGTGTTCGAGCCCCGCGCTCTGAACGAGTTGTTCCCCGACTGGAAAGAACTGGGCGCCCCACTCAACACCCCGGTCAAGCGCGACGATATCTACCTGCTGCGCGATGCCGAGAAGGCCACCCGTATTCCCGACTTCTTTGTGCCCAAGACCATGCACAACGAAGGCAACTACATCATCTCCCTGGGTAACCTGTGCCGCTGGCTGGCTCAACAGGCCGAGAACCTGGGCGTGGAAATCTACCCAGGCTTCGCCGCCCAGGAAGCCCTGATCGACGAAAAAGGCGCGGTCTACGGCATTCTGACCGGTGATCTGGGCGTCGACCGTGAAGGCAACCCGAAAGAGGGTTACTACACCCCGGGCATGGAGCTGCGCGCCAAGTACACCCTGTTCGCCGAAGGCTGCCGCGGTCATATCGGCAAGCAGCTGATCAAGAAATTCAACCTGGACAGCGAAGCTGACGCCCAGCACTACGGCATCGGCATCAAGGAAATCTGGGATATCGATCCGGCCAAGCATGAGCAAGGCCTGGTGGTGCACACCGCCGGCTGGCCGATGGACATCATGGGCACCGAAAATACTGGTGGCTCCTTCCTCTATCACCTGGAAAACAATCAGGTCGTAGTCGGCCTGATCATCGACCTGTCCTACAGCAACCCGCATCTGTCGCCGTTCGACGAGTTCCAGCGCTACAAACACCACCCGGTGGTGGCCCAGTACCTGGAAGGTGGCAAGCGCGTGGCCTATGGCGCCCGCGCCATCTGCAAGGGTGGTCTGAACTCGCTGCCGAAGATGGTGTTCAACGGCGGCGCCCTGATCGGTTGCGACCTCGGCACCCTGAACTTCGCCAAGATCAAGGGCAGCCATACCGCCATGAAGTCCGGCATGCTCGCTGCCGACGCAGTGGCCGATGCGCTGTTCGCCGGCCGTGAAGGTGGCGATGAGCTGACCGGCTATGTAGAAGGCTTCAAAGCCAGCTGGCTGTATGACGAACTGTTCCGCAGCCGCAACTTCGGTCCGGCCATCCACAAGTTTGGCGCCCTTGTCGGTGGCGGCATCAACTGGCTGGATCAGAACCTCTTCGGCGGCAAGATCCCCTTCACCCTGCACGACACCAAGCCGGATTATGCCTGCCTTAAGCCGGCCGCCGAGTGCGCGAAGATTGCCTACCCGAAGCCGGACGGCAAACTCAGCTTCGACAAGCTCAGCTCGGTATTCCTCTCCAATACCAACCATGAAGAGGAACAGCCCTGCCATCTGAAGCTCACCGACCCGAGCATTCCCCTGGCCAAGAACCTGCCGCTATACGACGAACCGGCGCAACGCTACTGCCCGGCCGGCGTATATGAGGTGGTGACCCAGGAGGACGGCGAGAAGAAGTTCCAGATCAACGCGCAGAACTGTGTGCACTGCAAGACCTGTGACATCAAGGACCCGGCCCAGAACATCACCTGGGTGGCACCGGAAGGTACTGGCGGGCCCAACTACCCCAACATGTAAGCTGCAGAACAAAGGCTCCCTCGGGAGCCTTTGTTGTTTTGCATGTCCTGATACGCCCTAAGGCTCCAGCCCAATAGGAAAAAACTCTCCACTGCTCCAGACCCCCAGCCAGCGCTGGCCGTCGATTTCACGAGGCATTGCCAGCTCCACCAGCTGGTAAAACACATTGCGGTGGATCAGCGCCTCCAGATTGCTGCGCACATGCACATAGGGCGCCGGCTCGCCGCTCTGCGCATCCAGCTCGACGCGAATCGGGTGCTCGGCACCTGCCACCACCTCATCCTCGACATTGGTGACAAAGCGCAGAACCTGCGCCTCGCCTTCGCCCGCCACCTGCAGACTCACCGCGACAAAGGGCGCGTCATCAACCTGGATGCCGACCATTTCCACCGGGGTTACCAGCACGTACTTGTCGCCATCACGGCGAATGATGGTGGAGAACAGCTTGACCATGGCCTGGCGCCCGATCGGCGTGCCCATATAGAACCAGGTGCCATCCCGGGCGATGCGCATGTCGATATCGCCGCAGAAAGCAGGGTTCCACAAATGCACCGGCGGCAAGCCCTTTTTCTCGCCTTTGGGAATCTGTGCCAGCAGATCGCCGACCTTGCCTGTATTGCTCATAGCCACTCCTGTTGGTGCCAGTCCCCTGGGCGACCCGCTAATAACCCAGCCCCAGCAAACGCCGCGCATAGTCGCGCAACGGCGGACCGATCAGATCTTCGGGTTTTTTATCGTACAGCGTCAGTACGCCACCACGGGTACGAATACGGGCCGTATCGACCAGATAGCGACTGCCGGTATCGAGCAGCATCAACTGGATCACGCTGCGATCAGTTCCCAGGCGGTCCAGGGCCTCCTGATCCTCCCACTCCTCCACCGAACCGATGCGATCATCGGCATAGGCAAAACGGCTGTACAACAGGTAATGGGCGCCGGCCTCGCGCGCCTCGTTCAGGGCCTGCTCCAGGCCAAGCGGCGCCCGGGCCCGGCGAACCATGGGGAAATACTCGACAAACCCCTTGAAGGCCTCTTCAGCCACCACATTGGCCCGTGGATGATGGGGTTGGCCCGGTGGGGTGAAATGGCCCTGGGCAATATAGATCGAGGAATCGGCCTGCAGGCGCCACGGGCTGGCCCGCTGCACCTGGCTATGGTCCAGCACGCCGACATCGCGCAGCTGGTAGAGGGCATCTTCGGCCAGATCGCTCGGTTTCATGCAGCCGAGCAAGCCCGACAGCAGCAATACAAGTAGCAGAATACGCATGCTTTTCTCCTGCAGCCGGTGACGGAAAACCGGCGGATAGAGCCTAGATGCAGATTTCACGCCAGCAGAGCCAGAATGCAGCAGGCTCTGCCTGGGCTCTTAGAGGCCGCGCTGCCACTCCTGGCGCAGCCTCGCCTGCTGCGGCTGCTCGATGGCCTGCCTAACCTGGGCCAGCATGCGCGCCTTATCAGCCCCCAGGTTGCCCTTAAGCACCAGGTAGTTGGAGGCATGGTCGCTGCGAAACACCGTATCGCGCAGCTCCAGCCCCTGCAGCAAGCGTTCGACTTCCAGAAACAGCTGCTGCTGGGTCAGGGGCTGATAGTCAGCAAAATTTGCGCGAAAGCGCGCCTCGCCCATGGGAAAGCTGACCACCAGGGTCGACAGATACTCGGGCTGCGTCTCGTTCATCAAACGCGCAGAGTTGTCGGCATGCTGCTGGCTCAGGGAAGCGCCGCCCAGGCCATTGAGGATCATCACCGAGCGACTGATACCAGCCTGACCGAGCTTGTCCAGGGCGCTCAGGCTCGACTCATAAGTCTCGCCCTTGTTGACCCGCGCCAGCACCTCATCGTCCCCGGACTCACAACCGACATAGGCCATCTTCAGGCCGGCATCCGCCAGTTCCTTGAGCTCTTCGACGGACTTCTTACGCAAATTGCGCGGCAGGCAGTAGCTGGAAACCCGCTCGACCTCGGGCATGTGTTCACGGATCGCCTGGAGAATGCTCAGCAGGCGGCGGGTAGGCAGTACCAGGGCATCGCCATCGGCCAGAAATACCCGCTGCACGATCAGCTGCTGGCCCGCCCGGCGGATCTCATCCAGCACCTGCGCTTCGTCCCGGGCGCGGAATTTCTTCTGCTCCTGGGTATACATCTCGCAGAAGGTGCAATGGTTCCAGGAGCAGCCATTGGTCACCGGCAGAATCAGCGAATGGGCTTCGCTGGGCGGACGAAACACCGGCTCGATATAGGCGATGGGAAAATCCTGCATGCTCATACCTGCTCGGCCAGCCCTCAGCTCTGGGATGGTTCGCCGTCACGCTTGCGCTTGTTACCCATGCGCACGCCGATATCCATCAGGAACTGGAAGAAGCCTTCCTGATCTTCCAGCACATTGCTCCAGAACGGCGAGTGGTACAGCGCTACGGCACCATGCACCAGCGCCCAGGCGGCACAGTAGTGGAAGTACGGCGGAACGTCCTCCAGCTTGCCTTCGGCGATGCGACCCTTGATCAGCTGGGTCAGGCGTTCGAAGTTGGAGGCGCGAATCTTGTGCAACTGCTCGACCATCTCCGGCACCTGATTGCCCTTGACCACCTTCTCTTCCAGGCGGTCGAACAGCCGATAACGCTGTGGGTCACGCATGCGGAATTCGAAATAGGCCCGGGACAGGGCTTCCTTGTCGCGGTCAATGTCGGACGAATGCAGCAAGGCATTGAGGTCGCGCTCATAATCGAGCATCAGGCGCAGGTAGATCTCCGCCTTGGACTTGAAATGTTTGTAGATGGTGCCTTTGCCGATACCCACGGCATCGGCAATCATCTCCACCGTCACGCTGTCTTCGCCCTGTTCGAGGAAGAGCTTCAACGCTGTATCGAGAATTTCCTGTTCGCGGCGGCGAAACTCACGGACCTTGCGGGGTTCTTTATGCATAAAAGGACTAAGAGGTCGGAAAACGAAGGCGCGTATTATGCCTAATTGACGGCAAATTGCACGGATCATCCGACCATGTACGGACTTCATGACGAGTTTCCCCAAGCACCCGGGCTGCGCTACCTGAACCACGCGGCTGTTGCTCCTTGGCCCAGACGCGCCGCAGAGGCGGCCCAGGCTTTCGCCACGGAAAATGTTCTGAGTGGCGCGCGCAATTACCCGACCTGGCTCGGCACCGAACGGCGCCTGCGCGAACGCCTGCAACGCCTGCTCAATGCGCCCAGTAGCGCCGATATCGCCCTGGTCAAGAACACCTCCGAGGCACTGTCCTTTGTCGCCTTTGGCCTCGACTGGCAGGCGGGTGACCAGGTACTGATCAGCGATGAGGAATTCCCTTCCAACCGTGTCGTGTGGGAGGCCCTGAGCCGCTTTGACGTCGAGGTGCGGCAGATCAGCCTGGCAGGTAGCGACCCGGAAGGCGCACTGCTTGCCGCCTGCGGCCCGCGCACAAGGCTGTTATCGGTCAGTGCCGTGCAATATGCCAGCGGCCTGCGCCTGGACCTTGCCCGCCTGGGCCAGGGCTGCCGGCAACGGAATGTGCTGTTCTGCATTGACGCCATTCAGCAGCTGGGCGCCCTGCCCTTCGATGTGCAGGCCTATGCCTGCGACTTCGCCATGGCCGACGGCCACAAGTGGCTGCTGGGGCCGGAGGGCCTGGGCGTATTCTATTGCCGCAACGAACTGCGCGAGCAACTCAAACTGCACGAATACGGCTGGCATATGCTCGAACACGCCGGCGACTACCAGCGCCAGGACTGGCAACCCGCTCATAGTGCCAAGCGCTTTGAATGCGGCAGCCCCAATATGCTCGGCGCCATGACCCTGGAGGCCAGCCTGTCGCTGCTCGAAGAAGTCGGCATGGTGCAGGTGGCCAAGAGCCTGAACGAACGAGTGCAGGCTCTGCAGGATGGTTTACAACGCATGCCTGGCTGCCAACTGCACAGCCCGGTAGAGGCTGAACGCCGCGCCGGCATCATCACCTTCAGCCTGGCCGGCTGGGACAATCAGTTGCTGCACAAACGTCTGCTGGATAAGCAGGTGATCTGCGCCCAGCGCGGTGCGGGTATACGTTTCTCACCGCATTTCTACACGCCAGAGACCGTGATTGAGGAAACCCTGGCCCTTCTGCGCCAGCTGGTTACTGGTTGAGGACTCAACAGCGCTTCGGGTATTCCAAATCCGTTTAAGAACCGGTCGAAATGGCCTGGACGATCGGGAAACTTCGCCAATACTGAAGAGTACTGGTGTGCGGCATCTCCCCCCAAGTGCCCCGCCAGGCAAGGTACCGTGGACCGCGTACCTTGATTTACTCCTAATGGTCTTAACCCGGACTCACCCCCCCAGAGCCCGGGTTTTTTTTGGCTATGTGCCAGCCATGTGCTGCATCGTCCCGAACCGCTTAGCACCTAATGCGTAGGATGGGTTGAGCGAAGCGATACCCATGCTGTGCCCACATATAGCTGTGGGCCGCTGCAACCCCTGATGGGTATCGCAGGCTCAACCCATCCTACATTCTGCGTTCACTTAGGCTTGGCGCGGGAATCGATTGGCGGGTTACGCCTTCGGCTAACCCTACAAAAGCTGCTTGCAACACAGTCTTGGTACAGAGCCTTTTTTGCACGGTTGTTACTGAGCGACTCTGGCCAGGGGGAACAGGCGCTTAAAGTTTTCCGTGGTCTGCTCGGCCAGCGCCTCGCTACTAACCCCGCGCAGCAACGCCAGGTACTCGGCCACCTCGCGCACATACTCCGGCAGATTCGGCTTGCCGCGGTGCGGTACCGGCGCCAGGTAGGGCGAGTCGGTCTCCACCAGTAGCCGATCAGCTGGCACCTGACGCGCCACCTCGCGCAGGGCCTCGGCATTGCGAAAGGTGACGATACCCGACAACGAGATATAGAAGCCCAGATCCAGGGCCGCCCTGGCCATGTCCCAATCCTCGGTAAAACAGTGCAGCACGCCGGCCTGGGGCAGCGCCGCTTCACGCAGCAGGGCCAAGGTATCTGCACGAGCCTCACGGGTATGCACGATTACTGGCTTGCCGGTGATGCGCGCCGCGTCCAGATGCAGGCGGAAAGAAGCCTGCTGCATAGCGGCGGATTCGGGTTCGTAATGATAGTCCAGGCCGGTCTCACCAATGGCCACCACCTTGGGGTGAGCCAGCTCGCTCAGCAGCCAGTCCAGCGCAGGCTCGGCAGCCGGTTCGAGATCCAGCGGATGCACGCCCACCGAACAGTCGACATCGGCATAGCGTTCGGCCAGCGCCTTGACCGTGGCAGCGTTGTCGGCACTGACACCAATACAGAGAAAATGCCCCACGCCTCGGGCGCGCGCTGCATCCAGCGCCTGATCCAGGGAGCCACCATAGGCGGCCAGATCGAGACGGTCGAGGTGACAGTGGGAGTCAATCAACATAACAAAGCCTCAAACGACAAGCTACAGCCACAAGTAAAAGCTAAAGCGCCAGCGCTTTCTTGTCGCTTGCGGCTTGCAGCTTGCGGCTGCCGTTACATGGTATGGGTTGGACGATCCGAGGTCAGCGCCCCGGCCAGGTATGTTTCAATCTTGTTGCGCGCGGTATTGTCACCGTCATTGAACTGCACGCCGACACCGGCGGCGCGGTTGCCCTGGGCGCCCTTGGGGGTGATCCACACCACCTTGCCGGCCACCGGAATCTTCTCCGGCTCATCCATCAGGTTGAGCAGCATAAAGACTTCATCACCGAGCTTGTAGCTCTTGTTCGTGGGGATAAACAAGCCGCCGTTCTTGATAAAGGGCATATACGCGGCGTAAAGCACGGATTTGTCCTTTATCGTCAGCGACAAAATCCCGTTACGCGGACCCAGATTAGGAGGCAGACTCATGCGGCATTCCTGATTTATGACTCAATAGCCGATTCTAGCCCGGTCCGGGCAGGCTTGCCCACTGCACGAGCAAGGCTTCGAGAAGCAACACACGATTGAGGTTGGCCTTGCCCAGCACCTTCTGTCGCTGGGCCAGCAACCACTCCTGAATATTCAGCACCTTGGCCTGGGGCGCTTTATCCGCCAGGTATTGCACCACCTTGCACATATCGGCCTGCCCCAGGCCCGCCTCGTCGCGACAAAGCTGGTAACGCAGGATCAGTTGCGACCACTGGCAGAACCAGTCGAACAGTAGCTGCAATGAGACCGCATTCCAGCCTTCGGCCAGCTGGCTGGGGGCAATCTGCTGTTTAAGCAGCTTTTTCACCCCATCTACCACCAGGGCACGCTGGGCGATAACCCCCTGCTCATGCATGCGTACGGCCGCCAGCGGTGAGCCCGCCGCCAGAAACAGTAGCTCACGGTGCTCATCGGTGCTGCAATCAGGCAGGGCCTTGGCCAGCCATTCAAGGCTTGCTGACTCACTGGGTAGCGGGCAGGCCTGCTGCACGCAGCGACTCTTGACCGTCGGTAGCAGCCGACTGGGCTGATGGCTGACCAGCAGCAGAACGGTATTGCCGGAAGGCTCTTCAAGACTTTTGAGCAGGGCATTGGCGGCATTCAGATTCATCGCCTCCACCGGCTCCACCAGCACCACCTTACGCCCGGCCAGCTGCGCGGTTTGCACCACGAAACCGACCAGCTCGCGCACCTGATCGACCTTGATCGCCTTGTCCGCTTCTTCAGGCTCAAGGATGAAATTGTCCGGATGACTACCGGCCGCCAGCAGATGACAGGACTTGCACTCACCGCAGGCATCCAGACCATTCGGACCCTGACACAACAGTCGCGCCATCAGGCGCTCGGCCAGGGCTCGCTTGCCGATACCGGCCGGCCCATGCAGCAGATAGGCATGGGCGTGCTGGCTGCGCCCTGCCAACTGCTGCCAGAGCGTTTGCTGCCAGGGATAAGCCTCAGCCACGGGCCAGCTCCAGCAACTGCGGCAGCAGGGCATCCAAACTGAGCTGCACCTGAGCCAGGGGTTGCGCGGCGTCGACAATGCGATAGCGCTGTGGCTCGGCCTCGGCACGCTGCAGATAAGCCTGGCGCACGGCCTGGAAAAAGGCCTGGCCTTCCAGCTCGAAACGATCCAGGCGCCCGCGCGCGGTCGCCCGGGCCAGGCCCACCTCCACCGGCAGATCGAAGATTAGCGTCAGGTCAGGGCGCAAGTCGCCCTGAACAAAGTTCTCCAGCACCGCAATACGGGCCGTGGACAGCCCCCGACCGCCGCCCTGATAGGCATAGGTGGCATCGGTAAAACGGTCACAGAGCACCACACAGCCTCGCGTCAGGGCAGGGCGAATAACCTGGTCCAGATGCTGGGCCCTGGCGGCAAATACCAGCAGCAGCTCGGTGTCGCTGGCCATGGGTTCATGACTGGGCGCCAACAGCAACTCGCGAATACGCTCGGCCAGGGGGGTACCGCCGGGCTCGCGAGTCATCAGTACATCCATGCCCTGCCTGCGCAGGCACTCGGCCAGGTACTCGCGATTGGTACTCTTACCCGCGCCTTCCGGCCCTTCCAGGGTGATAAACAAACCGCTCACAGGCTGTCCTTACTCGTTATTGGGCACTACGGGGGGCCGGGCTGGAGCGATAGTCCGCGCGGCGCTTGAGCTGATACTCGCGCACGGCCCGGTTGTGCTGCTCCAAGGTATTGGAAAATACATGGCTGCCATCGCCCCTGGCCACAAAATACAGGCTAGTGCCCTCGGCCGGATTGAGGGCGGCATTGATTGCCTCACGGCCCACCAGGGCAATGGGCGTCGGCGGCATGCCGTCGATGGTATAGGTGTTATAGGGTGTCGGCGTGCGCAGATCGGCGCGGGTGATGCGCCCGTTGTAGCGCTCGCCCATGCCGTAGATCACTGTGGGGTCGGTCTGCAGACGCATGCCGATACGCAGGCGACGGATAAACACCCCGGCGATCTCGCCACGCTCCTCCGGCACCCCGGTTTCCTTTTCGATCATGGACGCCATGATCAGGGCCTCGTAGGGCTCCTTGTAGGGCAACCCATCGGCCCGTGCCGCCCATTCCTCGGCCAGCACCTGCTCCAGCCGGACATGGGCCTGCTTGAGCAGATCCAGGTCACTCATGCCGCGGACAAATCGATAGGTATCGGGAAAAAAGCGCCCCTCGGGATTCAGCCCTGGCAAGCCCAGGCGCTCCATCAACTGAGTATCACTGAGCTCAGCCAGCTGCTGCTCCAGACGAGTTTCGCGCTGCAGCGCACTGCGCAACTGGCGAAAGCTCCAGCCTTCGACCAGGGTCAGGCTGTACTGCACCACCTCGCCGCGACGCCATAGGCTCAACAGATCCAGCGCCGTAT
>JBFHPI010000004.1:0-25296 GCA_041592855.1 Pseudomonas sp. | reverse complement strand
GACCGGCAGCGGCAAGAGTTTCTGCGCCGGCGCCGATGTCGCCGAGTGGGCCGCCGCCGAGGCGCGCGGCGAGCTGGAAAGCTATGGCTGGACCGAGCACGCGCACCGCCTGATGGCGCGGCTGTACGCCTTCGCCAAGCCGAGCATCGCCGCCATCAACGGCAGCGCGGTGGGCGCCGGCATGGACCTGGCGCTGTGCTGCGACCTGCGCATCGCTGCCGCCTCGGCGCGTTTCCGCGCCGGCTACACCGGCATGGCCTACTCGCCAGATGCCGGCGCCAGCTGGCACCTGCCGCGGCTGATCGGCGACGAGCAGGCCAAGCGACTGCTGCTGCTCGACCAGCCCTGGAGCGCCGAGCGCGCGCTGGCCAGCGGCCTGGTCGGCGAGGTCTGCGCCGATGAGCAACTGGCCGCGCAGGCCGGCGAACTGGCCGCACGCCTGGCGGTTGGTCCGACCTTCGCCTTTGCCCAGACCAAGACCCTGATCCGTGAGGGGGCCAGCCGCAGCCTGGCCCAGCAGCTGGAAGCCGAACTGGCCGCCGGTCTGCTCTGCGGGCGCAGCGCAGACGGGGCCGAGGCCCTGCGCGCCGCCGTGGAAAAACGTGCTCCCCGCTTTATTGGCCGCTGAACGAGGACCTGCCGATGAACTTCCAACTGACGTCCGAACAGAACATGCTGGTGGAGGCCGTGCGCGCCTTCGTGGAAAAGGAACTGCTGCCCCACGAGGAAGCGGTCGACCGCGCCGACGCGGTATCCCCCGAACTGGCCGCGCAGATCCGCGGCAAGGCGCTGGCCGCCGGCCTCTACGCTTTCAACATGCCCGAGGAAGTGGGCGGTGGCGGCCTCGACTACCTGTCCCAGGCGCTGGTCGAGCGCGAGCTGTCCAAGGTCTCCTGGGCGCTGCAGGTGTTCGTCGCCCGTCCTTCGAAGATCCTTATGGCCTGTCAGGGCGAGCAGATCGACAAGTACCTGCTGCCGTGCATCCAGGGCGAAAAGATCGACTGCTTCGCCCTCACCGAGCCGGGCGCCGGCTCCGACGCCAACTCGATCAAGACCCGCGCGGTGCGCGATGGCGACGACTTCGTGATCAACGGCAGCAAGCACTTTATCAGCCACGCCGGCCACGCCGACTTCGCCATCGTCTTCGCCGTCACCGACAGCTTTGAACGCAACGGCAAGAAGCGCAACGCGGTGACCGCCTTCCTGGTCGACAAGGGCACCGCCGGCATGACCGTGCGCCGTGGCCCGAAATGCGTGAGCAACAAGGGCTACCACACCTACGAAATCTTCTTCGACGACTGCCGGGTGCCGGCCAGCCAGGTGCTGGGTGAAGTGGACAAGGGTTGGGAAGTGGCCAATGCCTGGCTCACCGCCGGGCGGGTGATGGTCGCCGCCAACTGTGTCGGCCAGGCCCAGCGCGCCATGGGCCTGGCCCTGCAGTGGTCGGCCGACCGCAAGCAGTTCGGCCAGCCGATCGGCAGCTACCAGGGGGTGTCATTCAAGCTGGCCGACATGGCCACACAGATCGCCGCCGCCGAGCTGCTGACCCTCAACACCGCCTGGAAGATGGACCAGGGCTGCATGACCGACGGCGAGGCCGGCATGGCCAAGCTGTTCGCCAGCGAAGTGCTGGGCAAGGTGGCCGACGAGACCGTGCAGATCTTCGGTGGCATGGGGCTGATGGACGAGGGCCCGGTCGAGCGCATCTGGCGCAACGCGCGGATCGAGCGGATCTGGGAAGGCACCTCGGAAATCCAGCGGCACATCATCGCCCGCGAACTGCTGCGGCCGCTTTTGAGCTGAGGAGCCCGCCATGACTCAATGTGACAACCTCAAGCGCCTGCTGGCGCCGCGGCATCTGGCCTTTATCGGCGGCCGCAGCATGGCTCGCGCGCTCCAGCGCTGCGCCGAAGGCGGCGTCACCGGCCCGCTATGGCTGGTCAACCCGCAACATGCCGAGCTGGAAGGCGTGCCCTGTGTGCGCAGCATTACCGAGCTGCCGGTAGGGCCGGATGCGGTATTTATCGCCACCAACCGCGAACTGACCCTGCAGGCGGTGGCCGAGCTGGCGGCCAAGGGCGCCGGCGGCGCCATCTGCTACGCCTCGGGCTTTGCCGAGACCGGTGAAGAGGGCGCGCGCCGGCAGGCCGAGCTGCTACGGGCGGCCGGTGACATGGCCCTGCTCGGCCCCAACTGCTACGGCCTGCTCGACTACCTGCACGGTGCGGCGCTTTGGCCGGTGGCCCACGGCGGCCAGCGGGTCGAGCACGGCGTGGCGGTGCTGACCCAGAGCGGCAACTTCGCCTACAACCTGTCGATGAGCGACCGTTCGCTGCCGGTGGCCTATATGGCGTCGGTGGGCAACCAGGCCCAGTTGGGCGTGGCCGAACTGATGGACGTGCTGCTCGACGAGCCGCGGGTCACCGCCATCGGCCTGCACCTGGAGGGCCTGAAGAACGTGCCGGGCTTCGCCCGTGCGGCCTATAAGGCGCTAAAGCTCGGCGTGCCCATAGTGGCCCTAAAGACCGGGGTGTCGCAGATCGGCGCCGAGCTGGCGCTCAGCCACACCAGCTCGCTGGCCGGCTCCGATGCCCTGTACGACGCCCTGTTCGAGCGCCTCGGGGTGATCCGCGTCAGCGGTCCGGTGAGCTTTATGGAAACCCTCAAGGCGGCCGCCTGCGGCAACCTGCCGGCGGGGCCGAGCCTGACCGCACTGGCTTGCTCCGGGGGCGACGCCGGGCTGATCGCCGACTATGCCGAGGCCAATGGCCTGAGCCTGCCCAAACTGCACGACGAGCAGCGTCAGGCCCTGGCCGGGGTGTTGCCGGACTACGCCAATATCGCCAACCCGCTGGACTTCACCACCGCCATCTGGGGTGATGAGCAGGCCCTGACACAGATGCTGGATAGCTGCCTGAGCTGCCCGGCCGATGCTGCCCTGCTGGTGCTCGACTACCCGGATGCCGAGAGTGGCGAGCGCCCGCAGTGCGACCTGCTGCTGCAGCTGTTCTGCGATGCCCTGGTCCGCCATGGCAAGCGCGGCCTGGTCGCCTCGGCCTTCCCCGAGCTGTTGCCGGGCGCGGCCCGCGACTACCTGCACGCCCGCGGTGTGCCGGCCTTGCAGGGGGTCGAGGACGCCCTGGCGGCCTGGGGCCGCGTCGCCAGCTACCAGCGCCGCCGCGAGGCGCTTCTGGCCAGGGGCGAGGCGGCGCTGGTGCCGCTGGCCGTCGGAGACGCCCGAGAACAAGGGCAGTTGCTCGATGAGTGGCAGTCCAAGCAGGCCCTGGCCGGCTTCGGCCTGCCGCTGCCGGCCGGTGTGCTCAGCACCCCGGAGCGGGCGCTGGCGGATGCCGAGGCGCTGGGTTATCCGCTGGTGCTCAAGGCAGTCAGCAGTGATTTGCCGCACAAGACCGAGGCCGGTGGCGTGGCGCTCAATCTGCGCGACGCCGGGCAGTTGCAGGCAGCCCTGAACAAGATGCGCGCCGACCTGGCCGAACACGCCCCGCACCTGGCGTTCGAGCAGGTGCTGCTGGAACGCATGGCCACGCCGCCGCTGGCCGAGCTGATCGTCGGGGTCAAGCGCGAGCCCGGCTTCGGCCTGGCACTGGTGATTGGTGCCGGCGGCATTCTGGTGGAGCTGCTCAAGGACAGCCGCAGCCTGCTGCTGCCGACCAATCCCGCGGCCATCCGCGAGGCCGTGCTGAGCCTGCGCAGCGCGCCGCTGCTGCGCGGCTTTCGCGGCCGCCCGGCGGCGGACCTGGAGGCCCTGGTGAGCGCTATCGGCGCCGTCGCCGACTACGCCTATGAGCACAGCGAGCGCCTGCTGGAACTGGACGTCAACCCGCTGCTGGTCGACGCCCATGGCTGCGTGGCGGTGGATGCCCTGATCCGCCTGGCCCAGGACTGAGGAGAACACCATGAACCACCACGACAACAACAATCTGACTTGCGGCCAGGCGCTGGTGCGCCTGCTGGCAGGGTACGGGGTCGACACCGTGTTCGGCATTCCCGGCGTGCACACCCTGGAGCTGTATCGCGGCCTGCCCGGCAGCGGCATCCGTCACGTGCTGACCCGTCACGAGCAGGGCGCAGGCTTTATGGCCGACGGCTATGCCCGGGTCACCGGCAAGCCCGGCGTGTGTTTCGTGATCAGCGGCCCGGGAGTGACCAACGTGGCCACGGCGATCGGCCAGGCCTATGCCGACTCCATTCCCATGCTGGTGATTTCCAGCGTCAACCACACCGCCAGCCTGGGCAAGGGCTGGGGCTGCCTGCACGAGACGCAGGACCAGCGCGGCCTGACTGCGCCGATCAGCGCGTTTTCCGCGGTGGCGCTGACGCCCGACGAACTGCCCGAGCTGATCGCCCGCGCCTGGGCGGTGTTCGACAGCGAGCGCCCGCGCCCGGTGCACATTTCGGTGCCGCTGGATGTGCTGGCCGCGCCGCTCGCGCATGACTGGAGCACCGAGGTGCGTCGCCGCCCTGGCCGTGGCCTGGCGGATGCCGAGTCGCTGCAGCAGGGCGCCGACCTGCTGGCCAGAGCCAAGCGGCCGATGATCATCGCCGGTGGCGGGGCGCTGGAGGCCGGCGCCGAGCTGGCCGCGCTGAGCCAGCGCCTGGCCGCGCCGCTGTTCACTACGGTGGCCGGCAAGGGGCTGCTGCCGGCGCAGGCGCCGTTGCATGCCGGCGCCAGCCTGTGCGTCGAGCCCGGCTGGCAGCTGATTGAGCAGGCCGACGTGGTCCTGGCGGTAGGCACCGAGCTGGCCGACACCGACTTCTGGCGCGAGCGCCTGCCGCTGTCCGGCGAGCTGATCCGCATCGATATCGACCCGCGCAAGTTCAATGACTTTTACCCCTGTGCCATCGCCCTGCGTGGCGATGCGCGGCTTAGCCTCGCGGCGCTGCTGCAGCGGCTACCGGAAGCCGCGCGCGACCCGGCAGCGGCCATGGATGCGGTGGCCAGCCTCAAGGCGACGATCCAGGGTAGCCAGGGGCCCTTGCAGCGTATCCACCAGGCGATCCTCGCACGCGTGGCCGCGGCCCTGCCGGACGATGCCTTTATCAGTACCGACATGACCCAGCTGGCCTACAGCGGCAACTACCTATTCCCCAGCCGTGCCCCGCGCAGCTGGCTGCACCCAACCGGCTACGGCACCCTCGGCTACGGCCTGCCGGCCGGCATCGGCGCCAAGCTGGGCGCCCCGCAGCGCCCCGGCCTGGTGCTGGTCGGTGATGGTGGCTTTCTGTACACCGCGCAGGAGCTGGCCACCGCCGTGGAGGAGCTGGACAGCCCGCTGGTGGTGCTGCTGTGGAACAACGATGCGCTGGGGCAGATTCGCGACGACATGCTCGATCTGGACATCGAGCCGATCGGCGTGTTGCCGCGCAACCCGGATTTTGCCGGCCTCGCCCGTGCCTTCGGCTGTACGGTGCAGCAGCCACAGAGTCTGGATGAACTGGAGCACGACCTGCGCCAGGGCTTCGCCCGTGCCGGCGTGACCCTGATCGAACTTAAGCACGCCTGCGCCCAGTAACCGGGCCAATGGGTAGGGTGCGCCGTGCGCACCAGCCCATCGAGTGAATTGCCGGTGCGCACGGCGCACCCTACGGAGCCTGGCCGCCTCAGTGCTGCGCCAGGCAAAGGAGATTTTTATGCGTTACTCGCAACTGACCCAACGTATCGCCGGCGACGGTGTCGCCGCCTGGGACATCCACTATCGGGCGCTGGAGCGCCAGGCTCGGGGCGAAGACATTCTGCTGCTGTCGGTGGGCGACCCGGATTTCGACACGCCGGTGCCCATCGTGCAGTCGGCCATCGACAGCCTGCTCAGTGGCCACACCCACTACGCCGAGGTGCGCGGCAAGCGCAGCCTGCGCCAGGCCATCGCCCGTCGTCACAGCCAGCGCAGCGGCCAGGCGGTCGATGCCGAGCAGGTGGTGGTGCTGGCCGGTGCCCAGTGCGCGCTCTATGCGGTGGCGCAGTGTCTGCTCAACCCGGGCGATGAAGTCATAGTCGCCGAACCGATGTACGTGACCTATGAGGCGGTGTTCGGCGCCAGTGGCGCCAAGGTCGTGCCGGTGCCGGTGCGTCCCGAGCACGGCTTTCGCGTGCAGGCGGCGGACGTCGCCGCGCTGATCAGCCCGCGCACCCGTGCGATTGCCCTCAACAGCCCGCACAACCCCTCGGGCGCGAGCCTGCCGCGCGCCACCTGGGAGGCGCTGGCGGCGCTGTGCATCGAGCATGACCTGTGGCTCATCTCCGACGAGGTCTACAGCGAGCTGCTGTTCGACGGCGAGCACATCAGCCCGGCCAGCCTGCCTGGCATGGCCGAGCGCACCGCGACCCTCAACAGCCTGTCGAAATCCCATGCCATGACCGGTTGGCGGGTGGGCTGGGTGGTCGGCTCGCAGGACCTCTGCGCGCACCTGGAGAACCTCGCCCTGTGCATGCTCTACGGTTCACCGGACTTTATCCAGGATGCCGCCTGCACCGCACTGGAGGCCCAGCTGCCCGAACTGGAGGCGATGCGCGAGGCCTATCGGCAGCGCCGCAATCTGGTCTGCGAAACCCTCGAGGGCTGCCCCGGCGTGCGCGCCCTGAAGCCCGATGGCGGCATGTTCGTGATGGTCGATATCCGCGCCACCGGCTTGTCCGCCCAGGCGTTCGCCGAATGCCTGCTGGAGCGCCACGGCGTCTCGGTACTGGCCGGCGAGGCCTTCGGCCCCAGCGCCGCCGGGCATATTCGTGTCGGTCTGGTGCTGGGCAGCGGCCCATTGACTGAGGCCTGCCGGCGCATCGCCGCCTGCGCCGCCGAGCTGCTGGAGGAGCGCTGCTGTGCTTGAACATCGTCAGCTGTATCTCGACGGCGCCTGGCAGGCGCCGCATGGCAGCGGCCTGGCCGAGGTGCTCAACCCGGCCACGGAGCAGGTGATCGGCCGCGTGCCCCTGGGCGATGAACGCGATGTCGACCGCGCGGTGCTGGCCGCGCGGCGGGCCTTCGGGACCTGGTCGTGCACCCCGGCCCGCGTGCGCGCCGGTTATATACGCGCCCTGGCCGAACTGCTCGAGGCCCGCGCCGACGACATGGCGGCGCTGATCACCGCCGAACTGGGCATGCCGGTGCAGTGGTGCCGGGCCGTACAGGTCGAGGGTCCGCTCGAAGGCCTGCGCAGCTACGCCGAGCTCGCCGAGCAGATGGACAGCGTGCGCGAGGTGGGGAACTCGCTGGTGGTGAAGGAGCCGGTGGGCGTGTGTGCCTTTATCAACCCCTGGAACTACCCGTTGCACCAGCTGATCGGCAAGCTGGCACCGGCCCTGGCCGCCGGCTGCACGGTGGTGGTCAAGCCGAGCCAGGAGACCCCGCTGCACGCCTTTCTGCTGGCCGAGCTGATCGACGCCATCGACCTGCCGGCCGGGGTGTTCAACCTGGTCAGCGGCCCCGGCAGCAAAGTGGGCGAGGCGCTGGCGCGGCATCCGCAGGTGGACATGGTCTCCTTCACCGGCTCCACTGGCGCCGGGGTACGGGTAGCCGAGGCTGCGGCGCCGACGGTCAAGCGCGTGTGCCTGGAACTGGGTGGCAAGTCGCCGTTTATCATCGGCGCGGACGCGGATTTGGCGGCAGCGGTGCGCCATGGCGTGCAGGACGTGATGATCAACTCCGGGCAGACCTGCACCGCGCTGACCCGCATGCTGCTGCCAGCCAGCCGCTATACCGAGGCCATGGAACTGGCGGTGGCCGAGTGCGAGGCGTTGCGCCTGGGCGATCCGCTCGACCCGGCAAGCTTTCTCGGGCCCATGTGTTCGGCCGGCCAGCGCCGCACGGTGCAGGACTATATCCGCTTGGGCCAGGCCGAAGGCGCGCGCCTGCTGTATGGCAGCGCCGAGGTTCCCGCTGGCCTGGAGCACGGCTACTACCAGCGCCCGACGCTGTTCGCCGATGTGGACAACCGCATGCGCATCGCCCAGGAGGAAATCTTCGGCCCGGTGCTGTGCCTGATCCCCTATGCCGACGAGGACGAAGCCATACGCCTGGCCAATGAGTCACCCTTTGGCCTGTCCAGCGCGGTATGGACCGCCAGCCGCGAACGCTCGCTGCAGTTGGCGCGGCGACTGCGCGCCGGCCAATGTTTCGTCAACGGCGCGGCGTTCAACTACCGCGCCCCCTTCGGCGGCTACAAGCAGTCCGGCAACGGTCGCGAGTGGGGAGAGGAAGGCCTGCACGAGTTTGTCGAGACCAAGGCGATCCAGATCTGATTCCCTAGGGTGCGCGGTGCGCACCTGATCCTTAGGCGGTGCGCACGGCGCACCCTACGAGTGAGTATTTCCATGAATGTACTGATCGTCCACGCCCACCCCGAGCCGCAGTCCTTTACTGCGGCCCTGCGCGACCTGGCCCGCGAGACCCTGCAGGGCCAGGGCCACCAGGTGCAGGTCTCCGACCTCTATGCGATGAACTGGAACCCGGTGGCCTCGGCGGCCGACTTCACTGAGCGGGCCAACCCGGACTACCTGGTCTATGCTCTGGAACAGCGCGAGGGCGTCAAGCGCGGCCAGCTGGCGGCGGATATCCAGGCCGAGCTGGACAAGCTGTTGTGGGCCGACCTGCTGATCCTCAACTTCCCACTGTACTGGTTCTCGGTGCCGGCCATGCTCAAGGGCTGGATCGACCGGGTGCTGGTCAGCGGCGTGTGCTACGGCGGCAAACGCTTCTACGACCAGGGTGGCTTGGCCGGCAAGAAGGCGCTGGTCAGCCTGACCCTGGGCGGGCGCGAGCATATGTTCGGCGCGGGGGCTATCCACGGCCCACTGGAGGACATGCTGCGGCCGCTGCTGCGCGGCACCCTGGCCTATGTCGGCATGGACGTGCTCGAACCCTTCGTCGCCTGGCATGTGCCCTATATCAGCCACCAGGCCCGAGAGGATTTTCTGCGGGCTTATCAGCAGCGCCTGCAAGGATTAGCCGAAGATGTGCCGCTGACGTTCCCGCGCCTGGAGCAGTTCGATGAGCGGCTTTATCCCATCCCGTAGGGTGCGCCGTGCGCACCGAGTGGGCTACATGGTGCGCGCGGCGCACCCTACGTGGTGGTCAGCCCCGCGCGACTATTCCATCCACTGCCGGCCGTGGCGCTCCAGCAGGTGCTGCAGCTGTTCCGGGCCATTGCTGCCGGCGGGGTAGGGGCGTGGGCTCTGGTAGTGCTGGTGCCAGCCCTGGAGGATGGGGTCGACCCAGCGCCAGGCGGCTTCCACTTCGTCGCGGCGCATAAACAGCGTCGAGTCGCCCTCGATCACATCCAGCAGCAGGCGCTCGTAGGCATCCCAGCGGCGCTGCTTGTGGAAGGCATCGGCCAGGTTGAGGTCCAGCTCCACCGGTTGCAGGTGCATGCCCTTGCCCGGGCTCTTGCTCATCAGTTGCAGGCTGATGCGCTCCTCCGGCTGCAGGCGGATCAGCAGGCGGTTGGCTTCGCCTTCGCCGAACAGCTGGTGCGGCACCGGCTTGAACTGGATAAGGATTTCCGAGGTTTTCTTCGCCAGGCGCTTGCCGGTGCGCAGGTAGAAGGGCACCCCGGCCCAGCGCCAGTTGTCGATTTCGGCCTGCACGGCGACAAAGGTCTCGGTGTCGCTGTCGTTGTCGACGTTCTTCTCGAAGTAGTAGGCCGGCACGTCATGGCCGCCGATGCGGCCGGCGCTGTACTGGCCGCGCACGGTCTTGTCACGCACGTCCAGGCCGCTGATGGGCTTGAGCGCTTCGAGAATCTTCACCTTCTCGTTGCGCACCGCCTCGGCGTCGAAGCGCACCGGCGCCTCCATGGCCACCAGGCAGAGCAGCTGCAGCAGGTGGTTCTGGATCATGTCACGCATGGCCCCGGCTTTTTCGTAGTAGGCGCCGCGGTTTTCCACGCCCAGGCTTTCGCACACGCTGATCTGCACATGGTCGATATGCCCGGCGCGCCAGATCGGTTCGAACAGGGCGTTGGCAAAGCGCAAGGCCATCAGGTTCTGCACCGTCTCCTTGCCCAGGTAGTGGTCGATACGAAACACCCGCGATTCATCGAACACCGCGCCGATGGCGGCATTGATCGCCTGGGCCGAGTCCAGCGAGTGGCCGATGGGCTTTTCCAGCACGATACGCGCGTTGTCGCCGGCCAGCCCGGCTGTGTGCAGGTAGGCGGCGATATCCTCGAACAGGTCCGGGGCGGTGGCCAGGTAATGGATGCGCACCCGCTCGGGGGCCGTGCCCAGGTGCCGGGCCAGGCGGCCGAAGTCGGCGCTCTGGCTGGCATCCATGGCGAAGTAGTCGAGGCGGTCGGCAAAGCCCTGCCAGGTCTGGTTATCGAAGTCGGCACGCGCCACCTGGGCACGGCAATGCCGTTCGGCCAGGGCCTGATAGGCAGCACGGCCATGGGCGCTGCGGGCCAGGGCGATAATACGCATGTCGCGGTGCAGACGACCGGCGCGGTGCAGGTGGTAGAGCGCTGGCAGCAGCTTGTGCAGGGCCAGGTCGCCGGTGCCGCCGAACACCAGCATGTCGCAGGGGATGCTCAAGGTGGGAACTCCGACTCGGTTTAGCCGTGCGGTGAGTGCGCCCATGTAGTATAACTACAAGGCCACTACAACCCGTGGTGCACCGATCATAACCGAGTCATGGCGCCAATGCGGCGTGCTTGATGGATTCGTTAGCCCAATGCCGAGCCTAAGCCTGTGAACCTGTTGCAGCATATCGCCCAGTCGCGCCCCCTGTTACGCAAGTCCGAACTCAAGGTGGCCGACCACGTCCTGCACGACCCCGCGTCGGTGATGCACAGCTCCATGGCCGATCTGGCCCATAGCGTCGGCATCAGCGAACCGACCATCGTGCGCTTCTGTCGGGCCATCGGCTGCACCGGCTTCCAGGATCTCAAGCTCAAGCTGGCGCAGAGCCTGGCCGCCGGCGCCAGCTTCGGTCAGTTCGCCATCCATGAAGACGATTCGGTGGCCGACTTCAGCCTGAAAATCTTCGACACCACCCTGCACACCCTGATCGAGGTGCGCGAGAAGCTCGATCCCGAGGCTCTGCAGCGCGCCATCAATGCCTGCGCCCAGGCCCAGCGCGTGGAGTTCTACGGCTTTGGCGCCTCCGGCGCGGTGGCCGCCGATGCCCAGCACAAGTTCTTCCGCCTGCTGCTCACCGCCGCGGCCTATTCCGACCCGCATATGCAGGCCATGAGCGCCGTCACCCTGAAGCCCGGCGATGTGGCCATTTGCATCTCCCAGTCGGGGCGCTCCAAGGACCTGCTGATTACCGCCAATCTGGTGCGTGAGTCCGGCGCCACCCTGATCACCCTGTGCCCCAGCCAGACTCCGCTGGCCGACCTGGCCACGGTCAACCTGGCTATCGACGTGCAGGAAGATACCGAGATCTATACCCCGCTGACCTCGCGTATCGCCCACCTGGTGGTGATCGACGTGCTGGCCATGGGCGTGGCCATGGCCCGCGGGCCGAGCCTGGTCAACCACCTCAAGAGCGTCAAGCGCAGCCTGCGCAGCCTGCGGCTGTCGCCCAAGTCGCATAAGAGCGCCGAGGACTGAAGCGATAGGGCGTAGGGTGGCGGTGGATAAGCTTCGCGTTATCCACCCTACAAATCCTTCGCTAATTGTCGACGCCCGCCGCGCGGCCATCAAAGCGTCATATCCCAGGCAGATGCTGGTACTCCCTTATTCAGCCTGGGAGTTGCCCCCTATGTCTGGTTATTCGGATAAATCCCCATCCCGCGAACTTGGCGATGCCAAGGCCCGGCGCAAGCTGCTGGACCAGCGCCGCATGGCATACCGCCGCGCCATCGAGAGTTACGCCGAACAGCGCCAGCTGCAGCATGAGCTGGTGGACTACCCGGAGCTGATCGCCGCCAATTACCTGGAGATGAGTCGTAGCCTGCAGCCCAGGTTGGCCCAGGCTGTGCCGAATTCGGCATAAGGGCGGGGCAAAGGCATCAAGTCGCGGGCGGCTCGATAGGCCAGGCTGGAGGGCATTGATCTCAAGGAGTGCGCATATGCCGCAACTGACATTGCCCCAGGCCGAACAACTGGCGCAGGCCATACTGCGCCGCCATGGATTTAGCGAAGCCTATGTACAAGCGATCGCCGCCACGGTGCTGGCCGGCGAGCGCGATGGCTGTAGCTCCCATGGCCTGTGGCGTCTGCTCGGCATTGTGCAGACGCTCAAGGCCGGCAGTGTCGAGCCTTGCGCCGAGCCGCAGGTGCATGACCAGGCGCCTGGTGTGGTGCGGGTGGATGCCCGGGGCGGGTTTTCCCAACTGGCCTTTGCCGCCGGCCTGCCGCTGCTGGCGGACAAGGCCCGGGCCAACGGTATCGCGGCTTTGGCGATCAATCACTGCGTGCACTTTTCCGCCCTCTGGGTCGAACTGGAAGCGCTGACCGAACTGGGGCTGGTGGCCCTGGCCTGCAACCCGACCCAGGCCTATGTGGCACCGGCCGGTGGCAGCCGCCCGCTGTTCGGCACCAACCCCATCGCCTTTGGCTGGCCGCGCACCGGACAGCCGCCCTTTATCTTCGACTTTGCCACCAGCGCCATTGCCCGGGGTGATATCGAATTGCACCGCCGTTCCGGTGAGCCCTTGCCACCCGGCTGGGGGGTGGACCGCCAGGGTCGGCCTAGCACGGATGCCACCGAGGTGCTGGACCAGGGCGCCATGCTGACCTTCGGCGGGCACAAGGGCTCGGCTCTGTCCGCCATGATCGAGCTGATCGCGGGGCCCTTGATCGGCGATCTGACCAGCCTCGAATCCAGCGCCCATGATGCGGGTCGCAAGGCCTTGCCCTATCACGGGGAATTGCTGATCGCCCTGGACCCGCAGCGCTTTCTTGGCGAACAGGCCGCTCAGCACCTGGCCCGCGCCGAGGCCCTGTTTATGGCCATGCAGGAACAAGGCGCGCGCCTGCCCTCGCAGCGCCGCTACGCCGCCCGGGCGCACAGCCTGGCCCATGGGGTGGAAGTCACGCAGACGCTGTATGACGACCTGCAGGCGCTGCTGGATTAGCAGAGCGCCATAAAAAACCCGGCCGCAGCCGGGTTGAAATCACAGGCGTCGCCTATCCGTGCCGACACGAAATCAGAGCAGCGGCGCCCGTGTGTGTTGCCCGTCCACCAGGCGTTCGAGGCCCAGGGGGTTGGCGTTTTGCAGGGCCTTGGGCAGCAACTCGTCCGGATAGTTCTGGTAGCACAGCGGGCGCAGAAAGCGCTCGATGGCCAGGCTGCCCACCGAACTGCCGCGGGCGTCGGAAGTGGCCGGGTAGGGGCCGCCGTGAACCATGGCATCGCAGACTTCCACGCCGGTGGGGTAGCCATTGAGCAACAGGCGCCCGGCCTTGTGCTCCAGCAGTGGCAGTAGCGTCGCACACAGGCTGAGGTCTTCCGGCTCGGCGATCAGGCTGGCGCTGAGCTGGCCGTGCAGGGCCTGTACGGCGCGTTGCAGCTCATGCAGATCGGCCACCTCGATCAGCACCGTGCAGGGGCCGAAGACTTCCTCCTGGAGCAGCGGGTCGCCCGCTAGCAGCAGGCTGGCATCGGCCTGAAACAGTTGCGGCCAGGCCTGGCGCCCCTGCTGTGGCTGGCCGGCCAGATGACGCACGGCGGGGTGGCGATGCAGCGCAGACACGCCTTTTTCGTAGCTGCTCAGGGTGCCGGCGTTGAGCATGGTCTGCGCCGGTTGATCCGCCATATGCGCGGCGAATTCGCGGGTAAAGGCGCCGAATGCCGGCGAATTCAAGCCAATGATCAGGCCGGGGTTGGTGCAGAACTGGCCGCAGCCCAAGACCACCGAGGCGCTCAGTTCGCGGGCGATCTGCTCGCCGCGGGCCCTGAGCGCCGCCGGCAGGAGGAGCACCGGGTTGATCGAGCTCATCTCGGCAAATACCGGGATCGGTTGCGGCCGCGCGGCGGCCATGTCGCACAGGGCGCGGCCGCCCTTGAGCGAGCCGGTGAAGCCGACTGCCTGGATCGCCGGGTGCTTGACCAGCCACTCACCGACTCCGCCGCCATAGACCATGTTGAACACCCCGGCGGGCATGCCGGTCTGCTCGGCGGCGCGGATAATCGCCTGCGCCACCAGCTCGGCAGTGGCCATATGGCCGCTATGGGCCTTGAACACCACTGGGCAGCCGGCGGCCAGGGCGGCGGCGCTGTCGCCGCCGGCGGTGGAACAGGCCAGGGGAAAATTGCTGGCGCCGAACACTGCTACCGGACCGACGCCGATCTTGCATTGGCGCAGATCGGCCCGGGGCAGGGGCTGGCGCTCGGGCTGGGCACGGTCGATGCGTGCGCCGAGGAAGTCGCCGCGCCTCAGTACCTGGGCGAACAGGCGCAGCTGGCCGCTGGTACGGCCGCGCTCAGCCTGGATGCGTGCGGCCGGCAGGGCGGTTTCGCGGCAGACGATGGCCACGAAGTCCTCACCGAGGGCGTCGATCTGGTTGGCGATGGCGTCGAGGAACTGGGCGCGGCGTTCCGGGCTCAGCTGGCGGTAGGCCGGGTAGGCGGCCTCGGCGGCGCGGGCGGCGGCGTCCACCTCGTCCTCGCTGGCCTGGTGGAAGCGGTAGGGCAGGGCCTCGCCGGTGCTGGCGTCGAGGCTGTGCAGGATGATCTCGCCAGCGGCGCTGCGGCCACCGGCGATAAAGTTGTGGCCGATGATGGTGGGCATGGTTAGCTCCTGGCGGGGGCCGGTGATCGGATCACCCGGCATGGCGGATTGGCCGGCTGCGGGGTCACAGCCGGCCGCAGTGCGGTGATCAGGCGAGGTTCTGTTCGGCCGACCAGTTGGCGTACCACTGGCGGAACAGCCGGTACTGGGTCTCGGCGTAGTGGCGCTGGGCGTCGCTGAGCGCATCGCTTGCGTTGAAGTGCAGGGCGTATTCCGGGTCGCCGCCCAGCACCATCAGGTGCTTGTAGTAGAGGACCAGGTCGCAGCCTTCATCGAAAGACGACAGCACGTTGAGCGCCTCGGACAGTTCCAGGGCCCGGCGGCGGGCGATGGCGTCGCCCTGGGCGGCCTGCTTGCTCAGCTCGACCAGCTGCAGCACTTCGCGCGGCAGGACGTTGCCGATGCCGGTGATGGCGCCGGTCGCGCCGCAATTGACGAAACCATGCATCACCTGGGTATCGACCCCGGCCATAAGGATCACCTGATCATCCTGCGAGGTGATGTGCTCGGCGGCGTAGCGCATGTCGGCGGCGCCGCCGAACTCCTTGAAGCCGATCAGGTTGGGGTACTGGCGGCGCAGCTTGAAGAACAGCTCGGCGCGGGTGGCGAAGCCGTAGTAGGGGCTGTTGTAGATCACCGCCGGCAGCGTCGGCGCCGCTTCGAGAATGGCGGCGAAGTGCGCTTCCTGGGCGGCCGGTGAGGCGCCCCGGGACAGCACGCGGGGAATGACCATCAGGCCATGGGCGCCGACCTTGGCGGCGTGGGCGGCGTGGGACACGGCTTCGCGGCTGTTTACCGCACCGGTGCCGACGATGGTCGGGATGCCGGCGGCGACCAGGCGTGCCACCCCTTCCTGGCGCTCGGCCTCGGTGAGCAACGGCCAGTCGCCCATGGAACCGCAGTAGACCACGGCGCTCATGCCGGCCTCGATCAGCTCGCGGCCCTTGCGCACCAGGGCGTCGAAGTCCGGCTTGCGCTCGGCGGTGCAAGGGGTCATCAGGGCGGGGATGGTGCCGGTGAAGATGTTGCTGCTCATGCTGTTACCTCCTGGGTAGATTAAGCGTATTTCGTATACGAAAATAAATGGCCGTATTCGGCCCTTGGTTCCATGGGATAGGCCTGGGAGTCCTGCCGGACTTAACACTGTTCTACTGCGGTAAAGCCGCTCTTCTAGATGGAGGGGGCCATTTTTGCTGCTCTTTCTCGTTAAATAGCTCGCTATTCGCCTCGAAAGACCAACAAAACTGACTCAAACCGAGCTTTCCCTCGCTACGAACGGTCAAGCCCGACAGGCTCCTGGGCCCGGTTTATCGCACCGCTCAGAGGGCGGTTAGCTAATCGTGAAAAAGGCTGTCAGGGCTCGACCGGCCAGGTATCGCTGAGGCGATAGCCCTCGGGCCAGGGATCGTCCGGGTCGAGCAGATGCTGGTGGGTGCCGGTGATCCAGGCGCGGCCGGCGATGCTCGGCAGGATGGCCGGGCGCCCGGCGACCTCGGTCAGCCCTTCGATCCGGCAGTGAAACTCAGAGCCGATAATCGAGCGGCCGACAAAGGCCTCGCCCACCTGCAACTGGCCGCGCGCCTGCAGCACCGCCATGCGCGCCGAGCAGCCGGTGCCGGTGGGCGAGCGGTCGACCTTGCCGGGGCGGATCACCACCGCGCCCGCCGCCGTCAGCACGCCGTTTTCCCGCTGCAGCGGGCCGGCCAGCTGGCAGAAGGAGATATGCGCCCAGTCCGGGTTCAGCGGGTGAACGAAACCCAGTTGTTCATTGGCCGCGCGGGTGATTTTCAGCCCGGTGGCGGCCAGGTCGGCGGCCTCATCGGCGCTCAGGGCAAAACCCAGGGTCTGGGCGTCGGCGATCACGAAGCTGTCGCCGCCGTAGGCGGTGTCCACCTTGAGCGTGCCCAGGCCCTCGACTTCAAGCAGGGCATCCAGGCGGTCGGCGAAGGAGGGCAGGTTGCGCACCTCGACCCGCTGCACCTTGCCATCCCGGCACTCGGCCAGCACCTCGATCAGCCCGCCGGGGGCCTCCAGGCACAGCCGGGTGACGGGTTCCTGCATCGGCAGGATGCCGGTCTCCAGCAGCACGGTGGCCACGCACAGCGAGTTGGAGCCGGACATCGGCGGGGTGTCGGCCGGCTCCATGATGATCCAGGCCATCTGCGCCCGCGGATCCTTGGCCGGCAGCAGCAGGTTGACGTGGCGGAACACGCCGCCGCGCGGCTCGTTGAGGACGAAGTTGCGCAGGCGCTGGTCCTCGGCAATCCAGCGCGACTGCGCCCACAGGGTGTCGCCGGGGGGTGGGGCGACGCCGCCGACAATGACGTCGCCCACCTCACCTTCGGCGTGGCAGCTGACCATATGGATGACTTTGCTCGAGCGCATATCAGAGTACCGATTTGAGGAAGTCGGCGGTTTCCGCCTTCTGCGGGTTGCCGATCACCTGGTCGGGCGAGCCGATCTCGTGCACCAGGCCATTGCGGAAGAAAGCCACGCGGTCGGACACATCACGGGCGAAGCGGATCTCGTGGGTCACCAGGATCATGGTCATGCCCTCCTCGGCGAGCAGGCGCATGGTGTCCAGCACCTCGCCCACCAGCTGTGGGTCGAGCGCCGAGGTGGCCTCGTCGAACAGCATGTAGTCCGGCGACATGGCCAGGGCGCGGGCGATCGCCATGCGCTGCTGCTGGCCGCCGGAGAGCTTGCCCGGGAATACCTTGAGCTTGTCCGCCAGGCCGACGTGGGTCAGCTGCCTGACTGCCATGGCCTCGGCGTCCTGCTTGCTCAGGCCGAGCACCTTGCGCGGGGCCAGCATCACGTTCTCCAGCACGGTCAGATGGGGAAAGGCGTTCCACTGCTGGAACACGATGCCGATCTTCTGCCGCAGCTTGTTCAGGTCGGTGCCCGGGGCATGCACCTCGGTGCCGTCGACGCGGATGCTGCCGCGCTGGATCGGCTCCAGGCCATTGATGCACATCAGCAGGGTGGACTTGCCGGAGCCGGAGCCGCCGATGATCGACACCACCTCGCCCTTGTTCACCGTCAGGCTGACGCCCTTGACCACTTCCAGGTCGCCAAAGGATTTATGCACCTTGTCGATTTCAATCATTTTCCTGCCACCTTTTTTCCAGGCGGTTGCCCAGCTGGGCCACCATCAGACTCATGAGGTAATAGATAAGGCCGGCGATGCAGAGCACCAGCAGCGGTTCCTGGATGCGCGTGACCACGCTTTGCGAGGTGCGCAGCAGTTCGAAGATGCCGATCCACATGACCAGAGCGGTGTCCTTCATCACGCTCAGCACCAGGTTCAACCAGCCGGGAAAGGCCACCCGGGTAGCCAGGGGCAGGACCACGCAGCGCAGGTCCTGCCAGTAGCTCATGCCCAGCGAGCGGGCGGCGCGGCGCAGGTTGGCCGGCACCGCCTGGATACCGCTGCGCACGATCTCGCTGCAAAAGGCCGCAGCGTAGATGCCGAGCACCAGGCAGCCGACGGCGAAGGCGCTGATATCCAGGCCGACGATGCTTTTCAGCGAGTTGAACAGGACGAACTGAATCAGCAGCGGCACGCTGCGAAACACATCCAGCACCCAGGCCAGGGGCAGGCTGGCGCGCGGCAGGGCGGCGCGCAGCAGGCCGCAGAGCACGCCGGACAGGGTGCCGATAAGCATGGCGGCGGCGGTCAGCTGCAGGGTCACCCAGGCACCCTGGAGCATAAACAGCAGATCACTGGCGGTCAGACTGGTGGAAAACATGGCGTGGCCCTCAGTAGCGGAACAGCCGCCAGGCCATCAGCCGGGCGCTGAGCACAATGGTCTTGGCGATCAGGTAATAGAGCACCGCCGCCAGGGCGAAGTACTCGAAGGTACGGAAGGTCTTGACGTTGTAGTCCTGGGTCACCCCGGTCAGGTCGTTGTTCAGGCCGACGATCACCCCCAGCGAGGTCATCAGCACCGCCCAGACCATCTGGTTGGACAGGGGATGGAAGACGATGCGCAGCAGCTGCGGGACGATGATCAGGCGGTAGGCCTGGAAGGCATTCATGCCCAGGGAGCGAGCTGCGCGCATCTGCGTATCGGGTACGGCCTTGAGACCGCCGCGGAAGTTTTCCGCCAGGTAGCCGGCATTGTTGAAGGTGATACCGGCCAGCAGCGCCAGCCAGGAGCTGACATGCAGGCCAAAGGCACCGAGGCCGAAGTAGAGGATGTAGATCTGAAACAGTGAGGGGGTGTTGCGCGCAATCGACACCCAGGTTTCGGCGAAACCACGCAGCAGCGGGTTCTGCTGCTGGCGCAGAAGGGTCAGCAGCAGGGCGATCAGGGTGCCCAGCAGCATCGACAGGGCGGCGGTCTCCAGGGTCACCCAGGCACCATTGAGCATATCCGGCAGGGCCTTGAAGGCGATGCGCCAGTGGAAGCTGTAATCGAACATCAGTGACTCCCTTGGGGTTGAGGGCTGCCCAGCCAGGCGGGCAACGCCCTGGCGTTGCGCCCACTGCAGGCCGCCTCCACACAGGCGGCGAGGCTGCCGAAGTGCACCTGGCGGCCCACCAGGCCCGGGGCGTAGTGGGCGTACTTGCCGGAGTTGGTCATCAGGTTGCGGGTGCCCGGCGGCACCACCGGCTCGCCGAGCATGCACCAGCAGGTGTCGGTGAGCAGTTCGGCGCCGAAGTCACGCAGCACGGCCAGGTGCCCGGCGGCCTCGGCCTGTTGCTGCACGGCGCGGCCAAAGGTCACCACCAAGGCGCTGTGTGGATGCTTGTGGCGGCCGTTGCACAGGGCTGCCAGGCGCGCCAGCTCGCTGGCCGAGCAGTGCGGGTTGCCCAGGGCCACCAGGCTGACCTCGGCCGAGTCGGCGCCGTTGAGCTCCCACCAGCTGTTCAGCAGGTCGGCGAGGGTCACCCGCAGCTGCCGGGCCGGCGCCTGGTCGCCGAGTGCGCTGGCCACATCCGGCGCCTCGGGGGTGACCCCGGCGATATGGAACATGGGCGCCGCCGAGGTGGTGGCGAACGCGGCGCCGAAGGCCTTGAGGTCGTCGCTGCTGGCGGTACTGTGCTCCAGGCCCGTGAGCAGCGGGATGCTGCGCCCGGCGAGCAGGCCCACGTGGTAGCCGAGCAGGGGCCAGAAGCTGTCGTCTGCATCCTGTGGATACTGCACCTCGATCAGCAGTGTTGCGCGCCGACCCTCGTCCAGATGCGCCCCGCAGCGCGGCGCGCGGCCGGTCAGGGCGATGCAGATATCCAGATAGTCCGGGTACTTCAGGGTGCGCGCGCCGAGCACGCTGTTGGCGTACACCACGGCGTTGGATTCGGCCCAGACGACCTGCTCGCCCAGTGCCGGGGCGCTGTCCAGCAGGTAGGGCGCGCAGGTGAAGCTGAGTTGGGCGCCCATGGCCATATAGACATCACCCAGCGCGCTGGCCGGTTCGCCGAAGCTCGGCTCGATACCCAGGGCGCGCCAGCGCCGCTGGTCCACCGAGATGGCATTGAGGGTGGTGGGGACGCAGACCTGCGCACCCCAGTCGCGCAGTTGCTCGGCAAAACGCAGGCAGGCCGGGCCGGTGTAGATGCAGCCGTCGATATGCGCCTGGCTGATATCCAGCAACTCGCTGGCGCCCATCAGTTCCGCCATGCGCAGCACCAGTTGCATGGCCACCTGGGCGGCCTGGCCGTGCTCGCCGGCGAGTAGGGCGCGGTCGCGCGCATTCAGCGACAGCGAACTGGACGGCGGATTGGTGGGCACCATGGGCTCGTCCTGCCAGGGGGCAGCCGCTGCATCGGCTGCCAGCAATAGTTGCTCGCCCTCGATGCGTACGCTGCTCCCGGCATGCTGTTCAAGCTCGGCGAAGGCGGCGTGGCCGATGCACAGCACCGGCAGTTGCACGTTGAATACCTGCTCGGCGACCAGCGCGCCGAGGGTGAGAATTTCGTCGGGTTCGGCCAGCACCAGCGCCGCCGGTGCCGGACCGTTGAGGATCAGTTCCAGCAGGACGCTGCTGCCAGTGCAGGAGCCGCGTCCGCTGGGAATGGCCAGTACGCGCCCGGCCAGGGATTGCCCGCTCAGCGGATGGTGTCGATCGATCACCTCCGCGCTGAACGGGTCGACGCCACCCCAGAAACTCAGGCCCTGGTCGGCCCAGAGCAGGCTGCCCTGGCCGTGACCGGCCACCAGACTGCGGCCCTGGATTCTTGTCATCGCCATACATATCGCTCCCGGGCGCGTTCGATCAGTAGTACACGCCAGGTACGGTCAGGGTCGCCGGGCTGATTTCATCGCCCACCCACTTGGCCCACAGCTCGTGATAGCGGCCGTTGCGCACCTGCTGGTTGACGAACAGGTTGAGGTAGTTGAGCAGGCCGTACTCGTTGCGCTTGGCCGCCAGGGACACGTAATCGACCACATAGGGCGCGTCGCCGGCGACCTTCAGGCCCTTGTACTTGCCGGACTTGAGCGTGGCGGCGGCCACGGTGTTGGTCACCACGGTGGCGTCGATATGACCCTGGGCCACGGCGAGGATGGTGTCGTTCTGGTTCTGGTAGGCGCGGAAGCTGCCACCGCCCCAGCCCTTCACGTCCTTTTCCAGGGCGATGGCCTCATAGGTGCCGCTGGTGTTGCCCACCGGGCGCCCCTTGAGGTCGGCATAACTGTCGATGCCGGTGTCCTCGCGGGTCAGCACCACCATCTGGAAGGCGAAGTAGGGCATGGTCATGCCCACGGTCTTGGCCCGCTCCAGGGTGTCGGAGGTGGAGGCGACGATCACGTCGGCGCGCCCGGACACCAGGGCCGGGATGCGGTCGGGGAAAGGCGTCTCGACCACTTCGGCCTTGACCCCGAGCACGCCGGCCAGGTCATTGCAGTAATCCACATCGAAGCCGGCGGGCTGGTTCTGCTCGTCGCGAAAGCCCATGGGCGGGAAGTCCAGGGTCACGGCACAGCGCAGCTTGCCGGAGCCGATGATGTCATCGAGCTTGTCGGCATAGGCGTTACTGATCAGGGTGCTGCTCAGAAGGGCAAAGGTGACTGCAGGAATCAGCGGGTTTTTCATGGGTATCTCTCTTCTCTCGTGCGTGGGGCAGATTAGGAGTGATGCTTGGGTATTACGGATTTCGTATACGATATTAGATATGCGAATGCCGTGCCATTTCGTCTCATGCGCGCTTATGCAGGGCTGCAAGGCTTTAAAACGGGGCTGGAACGCCAGTGGACGGAATACGCGCAGAGCGGTCGATCAGGCGCGGCTGTGAAGCGGGGTGACGGCGGCGTTACCTAAGGGAGCAGGCTGTGGCCAGACTGCACAAAGGAAGCGCATTCAGCGCTGTTGCAGGGACTCGCGGTACTGGCTGGGGGACATGCCGGTATGGGCCTTGAACTGACGGCTGAAGGCGCTGTGGTCGGTGTAGCCGCAGCGCAGGGCGATCTCGGTGATGGCCAGCTCTTCACCGAGCAGCTGGGTGGCGGCGCCGAGGCGGGCCTTGTGAATCATCTGCCGCGGGCTCAGCTGAAAGATACGCTGGCAATGGCGCTCCAGTTGGGCCACCGAAAGCCCGGCAATGGCGGTCAGTTCATCCAGGCTGATGGGGCGGGCGAAGTGCTGGCGGATATGCGCATCGACTGCCGCCACCTTGGGGTAGGCCGGATGTTGGGCGTTGGCGTGGGGCAGGTCGCAGGACACGCCGGCCATGCCGATGATGGCGCCCTGGGCATCGTGCAGCGGCAGCTTGTGGGTCAGGCACCAGCCGGGCTGGCGGCCGGGGTAGAGATGCAGCTCCAGCTGATTGTCGAGGCGCTGGCCGACGCTCAGGACCTGCAGATCCTGCGCGGTGTACAGCGGGCCCAGGCGGCTGGGGAAGACTTCTTCGGCGGTGCGCCCGAGCAGCTGCTGCTTGTCCTTGCAGCCCAGGCGCTGCACCAGAGTCTGGTTGAGCAGCAGATAACGGGCCTGGTGATCCTTGATAAAGAACACCACGCCGGCCAGGGCGTCGAGCAGCGGCGCGATGCCCTGCAGGCTGCTCACCAGGCTGGCTATATCCGTGACGGTGTTACTGGGTAGCAGGGCGAGGGGGTGGCTCGGGTTGGACATGGGCAGGCTCCGCAATTGCCCAGAGGATAGGGCTCTGTACCCATCATGTTTTGCATGAAGGGTCGGCTCGGGCTTGGCGTCTATAGGTAGGGTGCGCTGTGCGCACCAAGTCTGGCCGCGCAATAACGGTGCGCGCGGCGCACCCTACAGATCCAGCCCAGCCTAAGTTCAGTGAGGCTGAGCGAACGCAACAGGCTATTGAGATATAGGCAAAGGATAAGGCCTGCTAAGCGTCCTGATCCAGTTGCAGCAGGGTCTCGATGCGCGCCGGGCTGAAGGGCGGGCGCGGTGCCGGCGGCTGCCAGCCGAACAGCACCTGGCTGGCGGCGCCGCAGATGCGCCCCTGGCAGGCGCCCATGCCACAGCGGCTGGCCAGCTTGGCCGGGGTCCAGGCGCGATGCTCGCGCAGATCGGCCAGGGCGATATCCTCGCAGCGGCAGATCAGGGTGTCGGGTGTGGCCAGCTGCTTGATCTGCTCGCCCAGGGCAAAGCTGTGGTGCAGGGCGCGGGCAAAACCCTGCCAGCGCTGACGGCTTGGCCACAGGCGGCGGGCCGACTCCAGGTCGCCGACCACCGCGTGGCCGGCGATGGCGCCTTCCACCAGGGCCTTTTCGCTGCCACCGAAACCGGTGCACTCGCCAGCGGCATAGATATCCATCTGGCTGCTGGCCTGCCAGTCATCCACGGCGATGCTGTGCTGCTCGATATGGCAGCCGAGGGCCTGCCCCAGCTGGGTATTGGCGATCAGACCGAAGCCGCAGGCCAGGCGCTCGCAGGGGACTTCCTTGATCTGCCCGTTGATGCTCAGGCGCACCGCTTGCAGGTGGCTATCGCCCAGGGCTTCGATGACATGGCTGCTGGCCCGGTAACCGGGGTGCCACAGGCCAAAGGCCTGCAGCAGCTTGTGCGGCCAGCGCGGCAGCTGCGCGGCGAAGCCGGCCACGGCGGCCCAGCTGGCCTGCTCGGCGATCTGCAGCACGCGGGCGCCGTTGGCCTTCGCAGTGGCAGCGCTGGCCAGCAGCAAGGGGCCGCTACCGGCAATGACCACGCGCTCCCCGGCCACCGGCAGGCCGCCCTTGATCAGCGCCTGCAAACCGCCGGCGCCGGTCACCCCGGGCAGGGTCCAGCCGGGGAAGGGCAGCAGCAGTTCGCGCGCGCCGGTGCAGAGGATCAGCTTGTCGTATTCGATCACCCGGCCACAGACGGCGTCTTCCACCAGCAGCTTCCTGGGGCCGGCCTGGGCAATCACCCGGCTGGCCGTCAGCAGCTGGATAGTGCTCTGGGCGGCAAGGCGTCGGCGTTGCTCGTGAACCTGGGGCGGCAGATGGGCCTGGGGGCCGTCGCGCCAGATCTGTCCGCCGACGGCGGGGTTGTCGTCGAGCAGGGCAATACGTGCGCCGCTCGGCGCAGCCGCCAGTGCGGCCGCCATGCCGGCGGGGCCGGCGCCGATAATCAGAATATCCACCTTCATGGTCGGCTCTCCACACGCATGCCCTCGTGGCACAGGGTCTGGCAGGCCAGGCGGCGCTGGCCGTTGATGCTGACGCGGCATTCCTGGCACACGCCCATGCCACAGAAGGGCGCACGGCGCTGGCCACTTACCGAGGTACGGCAGCTGCCGTCGCCGCCGAGCAGCAGTGCAGCGGCCACCGTGGTGCCCTCGCCGACCTTGAGCGGCTGGCCATCGAGAAGTAATTCAGGCATGGGCGGCGACTCCGAGAAAACGCTGGGGCAGATAGGCGCCCGGCGCCAGTGGCGCGGTCTCGCCAAACAGCTGGGCGACCAATAGATCGGCGCTGCCCGGCGCGGTGGTGACGCCCAGGCCTTCATGGCCGACCGCCAGCCACAGGCCCGGGCGCTGCGGGTGCTCACCCAGCAGTGGCAGGCCATCGGGACTGGCGGCGCGCAGGCCGGTCCAGGCACGGATCGCGTTGAGCCCGGCCAGGCCCGGCATATAGTCCACCGCGCGGCGCAACATCTTGCCCAGCATCCAGGGCTCCACCTCGGGGTCTTCGCTGTCGAATTGGCGCGAGGCGCCGATCAGCAGCTGGCCGGTGGGGCGCGGCTGGATATTGGCGGCCACCGAGGGGCCACTGGCGTTGTGGGCACTGGTGACATAACCCAGCTCGACCAGGGTGTGCTTAACCCGGCCCGGGTAGCGGTCGGTGATCAGCAGATGGCCTTTCTTGGCCTGGAGCGGCAGCTCCGGGCACAGCTCGCGGGCATACACCCCGTTGGCCAGGATCAGGACCTCGGCGCTGAGCCAGGATCCATCGTCCAGGCGCACACGTCTGTGGTCGATCTCCACCACCCTGGCCGTGCGCAGCTCAATATTGGGACTTTGCAGCAACCAGCGCGCCGCATTGGGCGCCAGCACCTCGGCGGCAAAGTCGCGCGCGGTGTCGCGGATCAGGCGCTGTTCTTCGGTGAGCAATGTCATGTTTTCTTCAAAGGGGTTCGCCGGCACGTATTACCGCAGAGGCGCGGAGAGCGCAGAGGGATCATTATCGAGCCTGTTCATGCCAGGCT
>JBFHPI010000003.1:0-25807 GCA_041592855.1 Pseudomonas sp. | reverse complement strand
GGGCCGCTCAGCCGCTTCGCCGCCGAGGGCCTGCTGAGCAGCCTGTACACCATCGCCCGCTTTCTGGTGGGTGAACGCCTGCAGGATATCCAGGTCGGTTTTGCCCATGCCGCGCCCCATTACGTCGCCCGTTACGAACGCCTGTTCGGTGGCCCGGTGGCGTTCGACCAGCCCTGCCACTGGATGAGCATGCCGATCGCCTATCTGGAGCGGCCCATGGCCCTGGCCAACCCGGCCACGGTGCAGATGTGCGAGCAGCAATGCGAAGCCCTGCTGGCCAGCATGGACGTGCAGGACGGCCTGCTCACCCGCGTGCGCCGCCTGCTGCTGGCCCGCCCCGGCGACTTCCCCGACTTGGCCAGCGCCGCCGAAGCCCTGCACACCAGCGGCCGCAGCCTGCGTCGCCACCTGGCCAGCATGGGCACCAGCTACCAGCAGGTGCTCGATGAAGTGCGCAAGAGCCTGGCCCTGCAATACCTCAGCACCACCCACCTGCCGCTCTATGAGATTGCCTACCTGCTGGGTTTCAACGATCCCAGCAATTTCCGCCGTGCGTTCAAGAAATGGACGGGTAAACTGCCCAGCGATTATCGCAGTGAGGACTGACCATGAGTGCCCCCGCCCACACCCCCTTGATCCGCGAAACCTTCCCCGTCGGGCCTTTGCAGTGCAACTGCACAATCATCGGCGACCCCCTGACCAAGAAGGCCATAGTGGTCGATCCGGGAGGCAACCCCGAGCTGATCATGGCGCGTCTGGAGGCCCACGGCCTGAAGGTGGTGAGCATCATCCACACCCATGCCCATCTGGATCACTTTCTCGCCTCCGGGCAGATAAAGGAGAAGACCGGCGCTACCCTGCACCTGCACAAGGACGATCAGTTCCTCTGGGACAATCTGGAGATGCAGTGCCGCATGTTCGGCGTGCCCTATACTCCGGTGCCGGCCCCGGATCAGTGGCTGAGCGACGACGAGGCGCTGGCCTGCGGCTGTGGCGTGGCCTTGCACACACCGGGGCACACGCCCGGTTCCATGAGTTTCTGGTTCCCCCAGGACAAGCTGCTGATTGCCGGAGATACCCTGTTTCGCCGAGGTATCGGCCGCACCGATCTGTGGGGCGGTGACTACAAGACCATCGAGCGCTCGATCAAACAGCGCCTGTACAGCCTGGATGAGGACGCTACCGTGGTCACCGGCCATGGCGATGACACCCGTCTGGGGGACGAAATGCGCGAAAACCCCTTTGTGCGGGCCTGAGCCGGGAATCTTTTGCCGGTTTCAGGCTCCAACCCACACAGGGCTTTGAGTCCATTCGATCAATTGCTGGAGTACTTACCATGTTCAAACCCTCGCGAATCATACTGCTGGCCACCGCTGTGGCGCTGGGGGCCGGCTGCGCCGTGCAGAATCCCTATGTGCGTGACGATGGTGAAATGCGCAAATCCACCACCTACGGCACCATCGGTGCGGTAGCCGGCGCGGCAGTCGGCGCGGCCACGGCCAGCAAGAAGGATCGCGCCAAGGGCGCGCTGATCGGTGCTGCAGTGGGTGGTGCGGCCGGTGGTGGCTATGGCTATTACGTCGACAAGCAGGAGGAGGAGCTGCGCCGCAGCATGCAGGGCACCGGGGTGGAGGTGCAGCGCCATGGTGATGATCTGCGCCTGATCATGCCGGGCAATATTACCTTCGCCACCAATTCGGCCGATATCGCCGGCAATTTCTATGCGCCGCTGAACAACCTGGCCAATTCCTTCAAGCAATACGACCAGAACAGCATCGAGATCATCGGCCATACCGATAACGTCGGTGCCTATCAGTACAACTACACCCTGTCCCAGCGCCGGGCGCAGAGTGTGGCCAACTACCTGACGGCCCAGGGCGTCAACGGCATGCGCATCAGCACCCGCGGCATGGGCCCGGATCAGCCGGTGGCGAGCAATGCAACCGAGGCCGGTCGTGCGCAGAACCGTCGGGTGGAGATCAACCTGCGTCCGCTCTGATCAGCCTGCCTGAACCTCAACAAAGCCCTCCTCGCGAGGGCTTTGTCGTTCTGGATCGGGCGGCTAGTTTTGCATAGGCCTGCTAGCCTCTAGGACATGCCGCCAGCCGAGCATTGGGGGCTTATCCATCGCAGGTTGAAAGGGATTCGACATGGACAGGCGTGAGACGTGGACGGCCCGGCCCTGGCTGGCCGCAGCAGTGACGCTGGGCTTGCTGCTGGTACTGGGTTCGCTGGTGTTCTGGCAGTGGCAACAGCAGCAGCAGCGGGTGCAGGCGCAGCAGCGCGAGCGTTTCCAGTTAGAGGTGGACGATATCAGCCAGCGCGTGCTGTCGCGCATGCAGACCTACGAGATGGTGCTGCGCGGGGTGGCCGGGCTGATGGCCGGCAGCGAGCATGTCGACCCCCAGGAATGGCAACGGGCCCTCGATCAGTTGCAGTTGCAGGAACGCTACCCGGGTATCCAGGCCGTGGGCTGGTCGCGTTACCTGAACCAGGCGCAGCTGCCGCACTTTCTCGATGAAGTGCGCCTGCAGGGGCGCAAGGATTACCAGGCGTTTCCTCCGGAACCGCGCGATCAGTATCTGCTGATCGATTACCTGAGCCCTCTGGATTGGCGCAATCGCCGCGCCCTCGGCTTCGATATGCTCAGCGAGTCGACTCGGCGGGCCGCGGTGGAGCAGGCGATTGACAGTGGCGAGGCGACCTTGAGTGCACCGGTGATCCTGTTGCAGGAAACCGATGTGGATGTGCAGGCCGGGGTGCTGCTCTATCTGCCGGTGTACCAGCCGGACCAGGCCCTGAGTTCGCCCCAGGCGCGCCGCGCGGCGCTGATCGGCACCGTGCACGGGGCCTTTCGCGGGGCGAACCTGATCAAGGGCATGCTGGGGCCCAGGGCCGACCGCTTCGCTATCGCCATCCGTGACCAGCAGAGCCAGGACACCTGGCTGGTGCGGGCTGAGCCGCGCAGCAACGGCTGGACTGCAGCCTTTGAGGAGCAGCTGCAAGTGTCGCTCTATGGTCGCGACTGGTTGCTCACCGTCAGCAGCACCCCCGAGTACGAAAGCGGTCTGGTACGGGGCGAGGAGGGGCTCAACCTGGTTACCGGCCTGCTTGCGGCCACCTTGCTGGCCCTGCTGATCGGCGGTTATCTGCACCAGCGCGAACGTCAGTTGCAGGCCAGCCAGCGCATGACCGGGCAGTTGCGCGAGCGCGAGGAGCGCTTTCGCCTGCTGATCGAGCGGCTGCCGGTGGCCACCCTGCTGTGCAATGCCCAGGGCCGCATCGAGATGGTCAACCGTAGCGCTGCGGATTTGCTCGGTTGTCCGGCCGAGCAGCTCCAGGGCGAGCGGGTCAGTCGCTACCTGGCGGTGCAGGGGGATTTGGCGGCTTTGGCCGAGCGGGCCGAACGCAATGGCCTGGACGAGGAGTTCGAGGCGCGCAATGAGCAGGCCGAAAGCATAGCCGTGGGCCTGAGCCTGAGTGTGCTCAGTGGCGGCCAAACCCCGGCCTACCTGCTCAACCTGGTCGATCTGCGGGCGCGCAAGGGGGCCGAAGAGCGCTTCCGTCTGGTGGTCGAGGCATCGCCCAACGCCATCGTGCTGGTCGACAGCCAGGGCAGCATTGCCATGGTCAACAAGCAGACCGAGCAGCTGTTCGGCTATGCCCGTCATGAGTTGCTTGGCCGGCCGGTGGAGATGCTCCTGCCGGAGAACCTGCGCCACAGCCACGTGCCGATGCGCCAGGGCTATCAACAAGACCCGCAACCACGGCGCATGGGCAGCAACCGTGAGCTGTTCGGTCAGCACCGCGACGGTCGGCCGTTACCGCTTGAGGTGGGGTTATCGCCGATCCGCACCAGTACCGACAATCTGGTGCAGGCGGTGATCATCGATATCAGCGAGCGCAAGGTCGCCGAACAGCGCCTGCGCGAGCAGACCGAGCAGCTGATGCTGGCCAACCGCTACAAGTCCGAATTCCTGGCCAACATGTCCCATGAGCTGCGCACACCGCTCAACTCGATCCTGATTCTCAGTGACCAGTTGCGCCGTAATGTCGCCGGCAATCTGACGGAGAAGCAGAGCAAGCACGCCGACATCGTGCATCGCGCCGGCAGTGATCTCTTGCAGCTGATCAATGACGTATTGGACCTGGCCAAAGTCGAGTCCGGGCGCCTGCAGCTCAAGCTTGAGGCGTTGAATATGCAGGAACTGCTGGTGGAACTGGATGCCGGCCTGCGCCCCATGGCCGAACTCAAGGGCCTGCGCTTGCAGGCGCGCCTGGAGGACGGCGTGCCGCGCCTGATCCAGGCCGACCGCGGGCGCTTGCAGCAGGTGCTGCGCAATTTGCTGTCCAATGCCCTGAAGTTCACCGAGCAGGGCGAGGTCAGTCTGACTGTGGCCTGTGACCCGCTGGGCGCGCAGGAGGGGGGCGAGTTGCTGCTGTTCGAGGTACGTGATACCGGCATTGGCATCGCCAAAGAGCAGCATGAGCAGATTTTTCAGGCCTTCCAGCAGATCGACGGTTCCACCAGTCGACGCTTCGGAGGTACCGGCCTGGGCCTGGCCATTACCCGCCAGCTGGTGCAGGCCATGGACGGCGAGATCAGCCTGCAAAGCGAGCCCGGACAGGGTTCCTGCTTTACCGTGCGCCTGCCGGTGCAGTTGCTGCCGACTCAGCAGCAGGCGCCCCAGGTGGTATTGCCGGAGCCGGCGCGCAGTGGTCGCGGGCCAGCGCTATTGATTGTCGAGGACGATATCAATTTCGCCAGCGTGATCATTGAGCAGGCCCATGCCCACGGTTTTTCCTGCGTGCATTGTCGCAGCGGCCAGCAGGCCCTGCTGGTCCTGGAGCAGGAGCGGTTCAGTGCGGTGATCCTGGATATTCTGCTGCCCGATATCAGCGGCTGGCAGCTGTTCCGCAGCCTGCGCAGCCACGGGCAGTGGCGCGAGCTGCCAGTGCATATCATTTCCTGCGTGCCGCAGCCGGCCGACTGGCAGGACGGTGAGGCCCACTATTTGGTCAAACCGGTCAGTCGCGAGAACCTGGAGCAGGTCTTTATTGATCTGCAGCAGCTACCTGGTGCGCCGCGCAAGCTGCTGCTGGTGGAGGATGTGGAGCTGGAACGCGAGCATTATCGCCAGCAGTTGCAGGCCCAGGGCTTTAGTGTGCGTGCCTGCGCCAGCGCCGAACAGGCGCTTGGTCTGTATGCCGAGGAAGCCTTCAGTGCCCTGGTGGTGGACCTGGATCTGCCGGACCTGGATGGCTTCCAGTTGCTCCAGCGGCTGCATGCCATCCGTTCCCTGGACAGTCTGCAAGTGGTGGTCAATACCGGTCTGGACGTCAACCAGCAGACCCTGCAGCGTCTGCACCACTACTCGGCCCAGGTGGTGCGCAAGCGGGGCGAGAATACCGACCAGCTGGTCGAGGCCCTACAGGGCTTTCTCGGTGATATGGGTGCGGCTCAGGCCGGCGAGTTGCTGCAAGGCAGCCATGTGCTGCTGGTGGATGATGATGTGCGCAATCTCTATGCCCTGACTGCCCTGCTGGATGAGGCTGGCCTCCGCGTCAGCACCGCCAGCGATGGCCAGGAAGCCATCGACTGCTGTCTGCGTACGCATTACGACCTGATCCTGATGGATATGGCCATGCCGATTCTGGACGGTTACAGCGCCACTCGGGCGTTAAAGGACGAGCACGGCTACAAGACCCCGATCATTGCCCTGACCGCCCATGCGATGAAGGGGGATCGGGAAAAGTGCCTGGCTGCCGGCGCCGATGACTATCTGGCCAAGCCCGTGGCCAGCGAGCAGTTGCTCACCATGTTGCGCCGCTGGCTGCACAAGGCGACGCTCGGCCAAGGCAGATAGGTGGACAATGATCTAACCTGATGCTTGAGTTTCGTGGCACTTTGCACCGTCGTGGTGCGGTGCCAGCTGCCCTCAGGAGTACGGGGCTGCAGCCAGGGAAAAGGAGGAGGCTATGGCGCAGGCACAGGTTCATCTCGCCCGCAAGACCCAGATTCTGCTGGTGGTGGATGATCGTCCGGAAAATCTCGAAGCCATGCAGGCCCTGTTCGAGGACGGCGATTGGCAGCTGCGCTGCGTCTGCTCCGGGGAGGCGGCCCTGCGCTGTTTGCTGGAAGAGGATGTCAGCCTGGTCCTGCTGGATGTGCAGATGCCCCATATGGACGGCTTTGAGGTCGCCCGACTGATGCGCGGCAACCCCCGCACCCGCTTTGTACCGATCATCTTCGTTTCGGCCATCGCCCAGACCCAGGATGCGGTGCTCAAGGGGTACTCCACCGGTGCAGTGGACTTCGTGCTAAAACCCTTCGATCCCAATGTCCTGCGGCACAAGATCAACTCCCTGCTGGAATACGAGCGCAATCGCAGCGAGCTGCTGCAACTGACCCAGCAATTGGACAAGGCTCGCGCCTTCAATGCCTCGGTGCTGGACAATGCCGCCGAAGGCATCATGGTGGTGGGCGAGGATGGCCATATCCAGTTTGCCAACCCGGCCATGGCGCAGATGCTCGGTTGCGCCGTGGCCGAGTTGCAGGGGCGTGAACTGCTCAGCCTGCTGCACAGCCCGCAGATCGACTGTGACTGGCGCCTGTCGGAGTTCTATCGACACTGGCGGCGCAGCGAGACCTACCGCCTGCACGATGCCAGCCTGCGAATCGACGGCGGTGGCAGCGTGCCGGTTGCGCTGTCCTGCTCGCCCTTGCCCAGCCTGCAGCATGCCATGGTGCTGATCGCCCTGGATCAGTCCGCCGAGCGCCATCTGCGCGCCCAGCTGCAATCCCAGGCGGTGACCGATGCGTTGACCGGCCTGCTCAATCGCCATGGCTTCCAACAGGCCCTGGGCCGTGCCCTGGCCCGCATCGAGCGCAGCGGTGAACGTCTGGCGGTGCTCTATCTGGACCTGGACGGCTTTAAACGGATCAACGACTCCATCGGTCACGATGCTGGCGACCTGCTGCTGCAGCATGTGGGTGAGCAGCTCAAGGGCTGCCTGCGGCCCTACGACAGCCTGGCACGTATTGGCGGCGACGAGTTCGCCGCCCTGCTGGAGAACCTGGGGCACCCCGAGGATGCCGCCAAGGTGGCGGAAAAGCTGATCGAGCAGGTTTCGGTCAGGCACCGCCTAGGCGGAGTGGACTTCACCCTGGGCGCCAGCGTCGGCATCGCCAGTTTTCCCGAGTGTGGACAGACCGTGGAAGGCCTGCTGCGTGCCGCTGACATGGCCATGTACGAGGCCAAGGGCACCGGCCGTCAGCAATACCGTTTCTTCTCCCCGGAAATGAATGGCCGTGCCCGTTCCCGGCTGATGCTGGAGGAAAGCCTGCGCAGCGCCATCGAACAGGACGACTTCCGCCTGGTCTATCAGCCCCAGATCTACCTTGAAAGCGCCCGGCTGCGCGGCGTTGAGGCCCTGCTGCGCTGGCAGCATCGGGTGGCCGGCACCGTGGCGCCCGGGGTGTTTATTCCCCTGCTGGAGGAAACCCGGCTGATCAACCATCTGGGTGAGTGGATCTTCCGTGCGGGTATCAGCCAGGCCCGGCATCTGGCGGATGTGCATGACCAGCAGCTGGTGCTGAGCCTGAATGTCAGCCCGGTGCAATTCGGCATGCCGCAACTGGTGGAGGATTTGCGTCGGCTACTGGATGCCCATCAGCTCAATCCAGCACAGCTGGAGGTGGAAGTGACCGAAAGTGCCCTGATGCAGGATCTGCAGACCACCCAGGAGCAGTTGCGCCAGCTGCGCGCCCTGGGGGTGAAGATTGCCATCGACGATTTCGGCACCGGTTATTCGTCCCTGGCCTACCTGCGCCATTTCGAGCTGGACACCCTGAAGATCGACCGGCTGTTTATCGCCAATATGCTGGAATCACCGCGCGATGCCGCGGTGGTCAGCACCATCCTCGACCTGGGGCGCAACCTCAACCTGGAGGTGATCGCCGAAGGCGTGGAAACCGAGGCCCAGCGCCAGTGGTTGGTGCAGCATGGTTGCGCCATCATGCAGGGTTTTCTGGTGGCCCCGGGGCTGTCCGCCGAGCAGCTGGAGCGGTTTCCCCTGCAGCTGGACTGGAACCAGCTGCCGCGCCTGGATGGCCCGCCCGGCGAGGCATAGCGCGGCGCTATGCGCAACGCTCCCCGTGCAGGGCGTTTATGCCTGTTGCCGGCTGGCGGCGATCAGCTTGTCCAGTTCGGCATCCTTGTCCAGCCAGAGCTGGTTGACCCACTGCTGGAACTGCAGGCGATAGGCCTCGTCCTGGTCATAGTTGCCGCCGAGAAACTCCTCCGGGATCTGCAACTGGTCGAACCGCACCACCACCTGCTCGACCCGACCGCTGAGCAGATCCCAGAAACCCGGGTTGCCCTGGGGGTAGTGGATGGTGACGTTGACGATACTGTGCAGCTGCTCGCCCATGGCATCGAGCACAAAGGCGATGCCGCCGGCCTTGGGTTTGAGCAGATTACGGAAGGGCGACTGCTGCTGGGCATGCTTGGCCGGGGTCAGGCGGGTGCCTTCGAGAAAGTTGAACACCGCCACCGGGTTGCTCTTGTAACGGGCGCAGGCCTTGCGGGTGGTGGCCAGGTCCTGGCCGCGTTTTTCCGGATGCTTGGCCAGGTATTCCTTGCTGAAGCGTTTCATAAAGGGGAATTCCAGGGCCCACCAGCACAGGCCGATCACCGGCACCCAGATCAGCTCCTGCTTGAGAAAGAACTTGAGCAGCGGCAGGCGTCGGTTGAGCTGGTACTGCAACACCAGAATGTCCACCCAGCTCTGGTGGTTGCTGGTCACCAGGTAGGAATGCTGCTTGTCGAAGCCCTGCAGGCCCTGCACATCCCAGCGGGTATTGCCCACCAGATCCATCCAGAACTTGTTGAAGCCGATCCACGCCTCGGCGATGCCATGCATCAGAAAGCGCAGAAAGCGCTGGGCCGGGGCAAAGGGTAACAGCAGTTTGACCAGCGCCAGGGTGAACAGCGGCCAGCACCAGAACAGGGTATTGAGGGCCAGCAGCAGGCTGGCGAGGCAGCCGCGAAGCGGCGCGGGCAGAAAGTGCAGCATGGGGGCGAAGGCCTCCTCAAGGGGGCTTCTTCGAGCCCGTGGGTGAGTGCAAGCGGGCCGGTGGTTCAGCCGCTGCCAAGGTTAACGCGTGTGCACTGACCTGCAAGGTCCAGCCTTGACTGGCTGGTTTTGCAGCTCGGCGGGTAGGCTGCGCATGGCGCACCCTACCGATTGTGCGGTTGCCGGCGCGGCTATGCCGGCAGATTGGCCGCTTGAATCGCCGTCAGGGCAATGGTGAAGACGATATCGTCGACCAGGGCACCGCGTGACAGATCGTTTACCGGCTTGCGCAGGCCCTGCAGCATGGGGCCGACACTGACGCAGTCGGCGCTGCGTTGCACCGCCTTGTAGGTGGTGTTGCCGGTGTTCAGGTCGGGGAAGATAAACACCGTGGCGCGACCGGCCACCGGGCTGTTCGGCGCTTTCTGCCGGCCGACGCTTTCGATGGCGGCGGCGTCGTACTGCAATGGCCCGTCGATGAGTAGCTCGGGGTTGCTGGCCTTGGCCAGGCGAGTCGCTTCACGGACCTTTTCCACTTCCTCACCACTGCCCGAGTCGCCAGTGGAGTAGCTGAGCATGGCCACCCGCGCCGGAATGCCGAAGGAAATAGCCCAGGCGGCGCGTTGCAGGGCGATTTCCGCCAGCTCCACGGCAGTCGGGTCGGGGTTTACCGCGCAGTCGCCGTAGACCAGCACCTGATCGGGCAGCAGCATAAAGAAGATCGACGACACCAGCTTGTAGCCAGGCGCGGTTTTGATCAGCTGCAGGGCCGGGCGGATGGTGTTGGCGGTGGTGTTGATGGCGCCAGATACCAGGCCGTCGACCTCATCCAGGGCCAGCATCATGGTGCCCAACACCACGGTGTCTTCCAGTTGCGCTGCAGCCATGGGCGCATTCAGACCCTTGCCCTTGCGCAGCTCGACCATGGGGTCGATATAGCGCTCGCGGATCAGGTCCGGGTCGAGAATCTCCAGGCCCTCGGGCAGCTCGATGCCCTGGGCGCGGGCTACGGCCTTGACGTCTTCCGGCTTGGCCAGCAACACGCAGTTGGCGATGCCACGGGCCTGGCAAATAGCGGCCGCCTTCACCGTACGCGGCTCACTGCCCTCGGGCAGAACGATACGTTTGTTGGCTGCCTTGGCCCGCTGCACCAGCTGATAGCGAAAGGCTGGCGGCGACATGTTCAGCTCCCGTGGCGTGCCGCAGCGAGTGAACAGCCACTCATGGTCGATATGGCTGGCGACATAGTCGGCGACCTTCTCCGCCCGCTCCTTGTCATCCACCGGAATTTCCTTGTTCAGGCGGTTGAGGTTGGTGGCGGTGTCGTAGGAGCCGGTGTTCACCGTCATCACCGGCAGGCCGCTGGCCAGGGCGCCGCGACAGAGCTCCATGATCCGTGGGTCGGGGGCAAAATCGCTGCACAGCAGCAGGCCCGCCAGGGGTGTGCCGTTCATGGCGGCCAGGCTGGCGGCGAGGATAATGTCGTCGCGGTCTCCCGGTGTCACCACCAGGGTGCCGGGCTTGAGTAGCTGCACGGTATTGGCCACGGCCCGGGCGCAGAGCACGATCTTGAGCATGCGCCGTTGTTCAAAGTCGCCGGCGTTGAGCACCCGGGCGCCCAGCAGGTCGGCGATATCGCGGGTGCGCGGGGCGTTCAGCTCATCCTGCCAGGGGATGCAGCCAAGCAGGCGAAAATCGTCGGTTTTAAGCAGGGGGGAGAGCTCCTTGAGCTGCTCGACAAAATTGTCCAGGCCCTGTTCGCTGCGCACCTTGTTGAGAATCAGGCCCAGTACCTTGGGGTCTTTCGGGCCGCCAAACAGCTGGGCCTGGATTTCTATCCGGTCGCTCAGTTCGCTGAGGCTTTCCTGCTCCGGCGCCGAGATCAGGATGATCTCGGCGTCCAGGCTCTTGGCCAGGTGAAAGTTGACTCGGGCGGCATAGCTGGCCTGGCGGGTCGGTACCATGCCTTCGACTATCACCACATCCTTACCGGCGGCAGCTTCCTGATAGAGGCTGATGATTTCTTCCAGTAACTCGTCCAGTTGGCCGTCGCCGAGCATGCGCTCGACATGGGCCAGACTCAGGGGGTTTGGTGAGTGCAGATCATGGGTGCGAGCGATCAGTTCACTGGAGCGCTCCGGGCCAAGGTCGCCTTTGTGCGGCTGGGCGATGGGTTTGAAGAAGCCGACCTTGAGCCCGGCCCGTTGCAGGGCGCCGACCAGGCCCAGGCTGATGGAGGTAAGACCGACACCAAAACCGGTGGGGGCGATAAAAAAGGTATGCATGAGGGATCCTTGTGCCGCGCAGGCGCTTTTAGTGATCGAGCAATTCCAGGGTGTCCAGGGCGATCTGCCGTTCTTCATTGGTCGGCACCACCAGTACCCGCGGGTGGCCGGCTGCCTGGATGGGGCCGGCGGCGCCGCGCACCGTATCGGCATTGGCCTGCGGGTCCAGGGCCAGGCCCAGGAGTTTCAGGTGGGCCACGGTCTGGCTGCGGATCAGGGCCGAGTTTTCGCCGATGCCGCCGGTGAAGATGAGCCCGTCGAGCCGATGCAGGGCACAGGACATGGCCGCCAGGGACTTGGCCAGGCGGTAGCAGAACACCTCGATGGCCAGGCTGGCACCGGCATGGCCCTGTTCCCGGGCCTGCTCCAGGCTGCGCATATCGTTGGACAGGCCGGATAGACCGAGCAGGCCGCTCTCCTTGTTGAGCAGGGCGTCGATGCGCTCCAGGCTCCAGCCCAGGGTGCGGGCCAGGTGGCTGTGCAGGTTGGGGTCGACATCGCCGCTGCGGGTGCCCATCACCAGGCCTTCCAGCGGGGTCAGGCCCATGCTGGTGTCGCGGCTGTGGCCATCGACCACGGCGCAGGTGGAGCAGCCGTTGCCCAGGTGCGCCACCAGCCAGCTGCTGTGGCCGTAGTCCAGGCCGCTGAGTTCGGCGGCGCGCTGGCTGACATAGCGGTGGCTGGTGCCATGAAAGCCATAACGGCGCACGCCATGCTCATGGTACAGCGCTTCCGGCAGGGCATAGCGGAAGGCCTGCTCGGGCATGCTCTGATGGAAGGCGGTGTCGAACACCGCCACATGGGTCAGCTCAGGGAACAGGCGCATGGCCGCCTCAATGCCCTGCAGGTTGGCCGGGTTGTGCAACGGCGCCAGGGGCGCGGTGGCGCGAATCGCGGTAAGGGTCAGCTCGTCCAGCCGGCAGGCGGCGGTGAAATGCTCGCCACCATGCACCACGCGGTGGCCGATGCCATGCAGCTGGCCACCCGCAGCGCTCTGCACCAGCGGCAGCAGCTGGGCCAGGGCCAGACGATGATCGGCCCCGGGGATCATCAGGCTGTCCTTATCCTCGCCGCGTTGCCAGTGCAGCTCGGCTTCCGGGCTGCCCAGGCGCTCGGCCAGGCCGCTCAAGACGAACTGCGGCTGATCTTCATTGACCAGGGCGAACTTGATCGACGAACTGCCGCAGTTGATTACCAGAATATTGCGTGCGGGCATCTACTGTTCCTTGTCCGAATGTAAGTGGTCAGCGGGTGCTGAGCACCAGCCGCAAGTAAAAGCCTGGCCCAGTTGGGCCTGCCGCTGCGCGGCATCCAGTACCCAGGGGCGGTTCTGCCAGGGTGGCTGGTGGCGCAGGTGCTGGGTATGGCCGCAGGACAGGCTTGCCACCCAGTGGCCGTCTTCATCCCGATTGAAGTCAAGCACCCTGGCCGCTGCCTGGGCTGGCCGTCCGTCCAGCGGCGGTTCGCTTTCGCGCGGCCCCTTGGGTAGACTTATCCGTTCTTTATTTCCCAGCAAAAAGGTCTCCCCCATGCAGATCGCCGCCAACAAGGCCGTATCCATCGACTATACCCTGACTAACGATGCCGGTGAGGTGATCGACAGCTCCGCAGGCGGCGCGCCGCTGGTCTATCTGCACGGTGCCGGCAATATCATCGGCGGCCTGGAAAAGGCCCTGCTGGGCAAGCAGGTCGGTGACGAGCTGGATGTTTCCATCGAGCCGGCCGAAGCCTATGGCGAGTACAGTGCCGAGCTGGTCGCCACCCTGAATCGCTCCATGTTCGAAGGCGTGGATGAGTTGGAAGTCGGCATGCAGTTTCATGCCTCCGGCCCGGACGGTGGTATGCAAATTGTCACCATTCGTGAACTGGACGGCGACGACGTGATCGTTGACGGCAACCACCCGCTGGCCGGCCAGCGCCTGAACTTCAAGGTCAAGGTGGTCAATGTGCGTGAGGCCAGTGAAGAAGAAGTGGCCCATGGGCATATCCATGGCGAAGGCGGTCACCATCACTAAGCAGCATCCTGGCCTGCTGCGCGTCGGTCAGGCAGCGTTAAAGTTGGGCTCGGATGCTCATTTACACCAGTAAACTCCGCCTCCTCGCCCAACTTTGCCTTGCCTGCCTCTAGCTCGCGAGGCCATAAATTAGTGTTGTCTGTTCTATGAAACGACTTACGGTCGTATCGCTGAAGCCGGCCGCTGCTAAGCTGAATCTCAAGAATGGCGCCTTTATATAGGCGCCTTTTTTGTCCTCCACGCGTAATTTTAGTGTTCTCAAGGAGTTAGCCATGAGTGCATTTCACGACCTTAATCTGCGTGCGCTGGATGGCCATGATCTACCCCTGGCGCCCTTTAAGGGGCAGGTGGTGCTGGTGGTCAATGTCGCCTCAAAATGTGGGCTGACGCCGCAATATGCGGGCCTGGAAAAACTCTATCAGCAATACAAGACGCAGGGCTTCAGCGTGCTCGGCCTGCCGTGCAATCAGTTTGCCGGGCAGGAGCCGGACAGCGAAGAGGCGATTCGCGAATTCTGCAGCCTCAATTACGGGGTGACCTTCCCCCTGGGCAGCAAGCTGGAGGTCAATGGCCCGGATCGTCATCCGCTGTATCGCCTGCTGGCCGGCGAGGGCGCCGAGTTTCCCGGGGACATCACCTGGAATTTCGAGAAGTTTCTGGTCGGCCAGGACGGTCGCGTGCTGGCGCGCTTCTCGCCGCGGACTGCACCGGATGATCCGGCCCTGATCCAGGCCATCGAAAAGGCACTGGGCTGACAGGGCATTTACGCCAAGACTGCGCACGCTGTAACTGCCAGGCTTGTCCGACGGCCATACTGCCGGCTTAATCGGGGCTCCCAGTCAGGAGCCCGCCATGAGCCTGTTTCCTTCCGAGTCCGAGCCGCTTCTGGCCAGCCCTGCTGCCTTGCGTGCGCTGGTCGAGAGCCGCCGGGCGATGCGCCGTTTCAAGCCAGAGCCTGTGCCGGATGCGGTGATCCGCGACTGCCTGGAGCTGGCGATGCTTGCGCCCAGTTCCTGCAACCTGCAGCCCTGGAGTTTTCAGGTGATCCGCGACCCGGCCCTGCTGGCGCAGCTGCACCCGGTGTGCATGAGCCAGAACGCCGCCCGGGCGCCGCTGATCATTGCCGTGCTGGCACGGCCGGACACCTGGAAGCAGGCGTGCCGGCAGATCATCGAACAATGGCCAGAGCCCGAGGTGCCGGCGCGTATCCGTCATTTCTACAGCAAGACCGCTCCCTTTCAGTACAACCAGGGGGCTTTCGGACTGCGGGGCTTTCTCAAGCGTCAGTTGCTGCGTTTTGCAGCCTGGCGCAAGCCACTGATGCGTTCACCCAACAGCTTGGCGCAGATGGATATCTGGGCGGTGAAGTCCACGGCCCTGGCGGCGCAGAATCTTATGCTGGCCTTTCAGAGCCACGGTTATGCAACCTGCCCCATGGAAGGTTTCGATGAGGTGCGTTTGCGCAAGGTGTTGAGCATCCCGCGTCGGGCCATACCGATCATGCTGCTGGCGGTGGGGCGGGCCGATGACAAGGGGGTTTACAACCCGCGTCTGCGTTTCCCGTTGGAGCAGCAGGTGAGGTGGTTGTAGCCGGCTGAGCAGTGCCCTGGCTACCCCACCCGCAAGGGGGCGCTTATAGCGCGCCGGCCTTTTTCCAGGCCAGATAGCGGCTGACCAGTTGCGGCCCCAGCTCACTGGGACGGGCATCCAGTACCGGCATGCCGTGGGCGGCCAGGCGCTCATGCAAATCGGCGCGGGCGCCCAGGTAATCCAGGGTGCCGCAGTAGTCCAGGGCGCCATCGAAGTCTGCCACCGGCCGCTGGCGCAACTGGTCGAGCACTTCCTCGCGCAGGCTGGCAACCAATACGCGATGCTGGCGCCCCAGGCGCTTGACCGCGCCGAGCAGGGCTTGGTCGTCCTCGTCGCGCAGGTTGCTCACCAGTACCACCAGGGCGCGGCGCTGCTGGCGAGCCAGCAGGTGTTCGGCGGCCGCAGCGAAGTCAGCTGGCTGCTGGCTGCTGTCGAGGTCATAGACGGCATTGAGCAGCACCTTGAGCTGGTCCTGACCCTTGACCGGGGTGAGAAAGCGCGGCTGTTCACTGGCAAAGGTGGCCAGACCCACCGCATCGCCCTGACGCAGGGCCACGTAACTGAGCAGCAGGCAGGCGTTGAGGGCATGGTCGAAGTGCGACAGTTCGCCGTCCTGGCTGCGCATGCGCCGGCCACAGTCGAGCAGAAAGACGATCTGCTGGTCACGCTCGTCCTGATACTCCCGGGCAATTGGCGTGCGTTTGCGTGCGGTGGCTTTCCAGTCGATCTGGCGCAGGGTGTCGCCGTCGCGAAACTCGCGCAGCTGGTGAAACTCCAGGCCCAGCCCGCGCCGAGGACGCTGGCGCACGCCAAGCTGGTTGATCCAGTCGTCCACCGCCATCAGCTGGGCACCGTAGAGACGCGCGAAGTCGGGATAGACGCGGGTTTCGCCGGCCAGCGGAATAAAGCGTCGGGCGTGCCACAGGCCCATGGGGCTGGGCAGCTGCAGCTCGCAGCCGGGAATATGCAGATGGCCGCGCTTGAGCGGGCGCACCCGGTAGCCGATGCGAGTCAGCTCGCCCGGGTGCAGGTCGATGCGCAGCGGCATCTGCTCCCAGGCCAGTTCGCCTGGCAGATGCTCGAACAGCTGTATCTGCAGGGGCTGGCGGTAGTCGTGGTGCAGGCATAGCTGCACCTCGCTCCAGCGACCCAGGGGCAGGTTGCCCGGCAGCTGACGCTCCAGGCGTGGCGTGGGCTGGCCGCGCAGGCGTAAGGCGTCGACCAGGGCAATGGCCAGCAGGCACAGCAGCAGCCCCCAGTACAGCGGCTTGAAGCTGGCCGGCAGTTGCACCCCCAGGGCGCGGCAGACCCCGAGCAACAGGCCCAGACCAAGCAGCGTAGCGAGTAGGGCCAGGAGCAGGCGCGAAGGTTTCATGCCGAAAGACCCGGACATAAGTGGTTCATAGACGTGGCGCCGGTACCTGATCGAGTAGCTGCTGAAGTACCCGGTCGGCGTCCAACCCCTCGATATCCAGCTCCGGGGCCAGGCGGATGCGATGACGCAGTACGGCCAGGGCGCAGTTCTTGATGTCGTCGGGCAGGACGAAGTCGCCGCCGCGCAGCAGGGCGCGGGCACGGCCACAGCGCACCAGGGCAATCGAGGCGCGCGGCCCGGCACCCATGGCCAGACCTGGCCAGCTGCGGGTGGCGCGCGCGATGCGCACGGCGTAGTCGAGTACCTGCTCATCAATTGGCAGATCGCTGGCAATTTTTTGCAGGGCCAGCACATCGCGGGCCTGCAGCAGGGTACGCAGCGGGGTGACTTCGAGCATGTCGGCACGGCTGGAGCGGGCCACCTGACGCACCATCAGCAGTTCTTCGGCCTGCTCCGGGTAATCCATGCGCAGCTTGAGCATAAAACGGTCCAGCTCGGCCTCGGGCAGCGGGTAGGTACCTTCCTGCTCGATGGGGTTCTGGGTGGCCAGCACCATAAAGGGCAGGGGTACATTGAGGGCGCGACCTTCCAGGGTGACCTGGCGTTCCTGCATCACTTCCAGCAGGGCGGCCTGGGTCTTGGCCGGGGCGCGGTTGATCTCGTCGGCCAACAGCAGATTGGTGAAAATCGGGCCCTTGCGCAGCTTGAACTGCTCGCTCTGCATGTCGTACACGGCGTGGCCGGTGACATCGCTGGGCATCAGATCCGGGGTGAACTGGATGCGCCCGAACTCGCCGCCGAAGCAGCGGGCCAGGGCACGCACCAGCAGGGTCTTGCCCAGACCGGGCACCCCTTCGACCAGCACATGGCCGCCGGCGATCAGGGCGCAGAGCACGTCGTCGATCACCGCATTCTGCCCGATCAGGGCTTTTTGCAGTTCGCCGCGCAGGGCCTGGGCCAGTTGGCTGGCGCGCTGACGCTGGCTGCTGGCGGCGCTGGGCGCGGCCGGGGGCTGCGCAGCCTCGCTGGTTGGCGCGGCCTCAGGTGCTGGTGTGGGTTCGCTGGCGAGCGGGGCTTGCGCTGCGCTGGTGGCTGGGCTCTGCGCCGGGCTGTCGCTGGCGCTGTTGTCCGCTTGTTCTGGGATCTGTTCGCTCATAGGGCATTCCTGATGGTTTGCAGGTTGGCGACCTGGCGGGTGAAGTCGGCACTGCGCAGGCGCTGCCGAGTCGGCGGGCGCATGGCCTGGCTGATAAAACTGCTCGGTTGGCGGCTCAGACGGCTGAGCACCTGCCATTGCTCGGCCACGCTCAAGCGTTCGAAGCCGGGATGACGATGGCGGGCACGGCGCTGGATATCCTGCTGTAGGCGGGCCAGCAGGCTGGGCTGGCCGGCATGGCGCAGGAGGAAGTCGGCACTGGCGCGCAGGTGCTCCTGGAGCTGGCGGCGCTGGCGGCTGGCCGGCTGCTGCAACGGTCCCTGGCGCAAGCCCAGATGCCACAGGCCAGCTAGCAGAAGCAGGACCAGGGCCGTCAGGGCTTCGGGGAAGTGACGCCGCAGCAGGCTGAGCAGGTTGTCGTGATCGGTGCGGTGGACCAGGGTCACGGCGCTGTCCTGGGTCATGTACCAGAGCAGCCAGGCATGGTCGAACTTGCCGATGCGATTGTTCTGCCAGATCCAGCTGTCGCTGAGCACGCTGATCAGGCCATCGCCATGGTAGAGCTGGAGCAGGTGGGTGGCCGCTCCGCTATTGGCCCAGGCATGGGCGCGGTTGTCGGCATCATAGAGGTGGTAGCCGGTGTCGAAGCGGATATAGGCAGGCGCTTCTTCGTTTTCCAGGTACAGCTGGGTCAGATATGGGTAGCGCTGCTTCGATGGCTCGGACGAGACTTTCTCTGTCTCTGTCTCTGTCTCTGTCTCTGTCTCTGTCTCTGTCTCTGTCTCTTCGTCTTCTTCGAGAAAGTCCGCCAGGTCCTCGCTGCGGTATTGCTGGATATTCAGTAGATCCAGCAGCAGATCACCACTTTTGCCTTCCTCCTCATCCCACAGCCTTTCCGCGACAATCAGCAGATGGCCGCCGGCCGCGGTCCACTGCATCAGGCGCTCGGCCTGGCGTGGGGTCATTTGCCGGCGGCTGCCGAGTAGCAGCAGGGTCTGGCCTGGGCTGGGCAACTCGCGCAGCACCTGCAGGCTGTCACTGCGCTGCACGCTCAGGCCCTGCTGGCGCAGAAAGTGCTCGGCGGCCAGGTAGGGGTTGCCCCGGGCCTCGGGGCTGGGGCCGTGCTTGATGGTCTCCTCGTAGGGTTCCAGGCGATTGAGCAGGTGCAGGCCGAGCGCGATCAGGGCCAGGCTCAGCAACAGGCCGAGCAGGGCGCGGGTGCGGCGGGTCATGCCTGCACCTCTCGGCCAAACAGTTCGCGCCACTGGCTGCACAGCTGGTCCTTGAGCGCTGGTGGTGGCAGGCGATGGCCATAGGCGAGGTTTTGCCAATGGCGGGTCAGTTCGGCGCTGTAGTGGCTCAGTTCGGCCTGTTGCAGCTGTTCGATCAGGCTCAGGACTTCGGCCTCGGTGTGGGCGCTTTTCAGGGCCAGGCGACGTTGGTGCAGCAGATGACTGAGCAGGGCGCGGTAGAGCAGGCCCAGGGCGGCGCGTGGTTGCTCATCCCAGAGTCGCTGCACGGCGGCCGGGATATCGTCCGGTAGGCTTTCCGGGGTCACTTCAAGGCCGAACAGCTGGCTCGGGGGCATGGGTGGGCGGCGTTGCGGCAGCTGCAGGCGGCCGGCGAAGGTCGCCAGCCATTCGCGATAGCGCCATAACAGCCAGGCGACTAACCCCAGCAGGGTGGCCCAGAGCAACGCCTCGAAAATCAGCGCCAAGGTGCTCGCCGCCGCACTGCCTTCGGTCAACTTGAGCAGTTTTTCGATCAGTTCGGTCCAGGCCTTGAGGTCTTCTTCGTCAGGCGCCTCGGTCGCCTCGCCAAAGCGCCAGCGGGTCACGCTTTCCTTGTGCTCGAAGGGCGGCTGATCAAGCAATTGGCTGATCTGCTGCTGCGCCATCTGGCTGCTCAGGGGCTGGTTGAGCAGGCGCTCGGCTTGAGGGCCATGGGGGTCGGGCAGTGGGCAACTGCTGCTGGCGGGCTCGGCGGCCATGGTTGTACTCGGTAGCTGGCCAAGCAGCAGGCTCAGGCCCAGCAGCACGGCATAGGCGGTGCCGGTGAGCCGTTGGCGCAGCTGGCGGAACACCAGCTCGATATCCCAGGCCTCCAGGGCCGTGCGGCGGTTCAGATAAAGGGTAAAGCCGCAGGCAACGTAGATCGGCTCCCAGACAATCAGCACCAGCACGTAAAGCAGATTGGACAGGTGTTCCAGCCACAGCCATTTGCCTGAGGTGGCATCGATCAGGCTGGTCCAGCTCCAGTCCAGCTCGATCTGTTGGGGCAGCAGCAGGTAGAACAGTGCGGCCAGGCCGATCCACAGGGCCATCTCCAGGTGCACCCCGACTATGGTCAGCCAGCTGGCGCCGCCGGCATCGCGCTGGCCAAGTACCGTCAGGCGCTGGTTGCGCGCCTTGCCGGCCAGGCCTTCGAGCTGCAGCACCGGTAAGTCAAAGCTGCGTGTGGGGCTCAGGCGGCGCCAGGTCAGGCTGGCCAGAAGCTGCGGTCTGAGCAGGCCGGGCAAGGCCTTGAATGCCTGTTTAAGGCTGGGGGTGGCGCCAAACAGGGCATGGGACAAGATATACAGCGGCAGTCGTTCATAGAGGGGCTTGAGCCACCAGAAAATCAGGATCGCCCAGCCTGGGTACTGCCACAGCAGCAGGCACAGCAGGGCAAACAGCGGCAGGGTCAGCAGGGCCCAGCTGGCCATCAGCAGGCCGGCATGGCGGCGCGCCAGGAGCACGCCCAGATCCATGGCCTCCCAGGCGCTGCGTGGGCGGATCGCCACGCTGGCATCAGTCAGGCGCATGGGCACCTCGTCCGGCCAGCAGCAGGTAGGCCAGCACCAGCAGCCACAGGGCCGCGCCCACCAGGTATTTGACCTGGGGGCCGACCAGGGTCATGGACGACCAGTAGGCTTCGACAAAGGCGGCCAGCAGCAGGAACACCACCACCCCGCCGATAAGCCGTACCGCCTGTGCGGCGGCCAGACGCAGGGCTTCGCCACGGGTCCGGCGGCCAGGCACCAGCAACGCCCAGCCCAGCTTGAGGCCGGCGGCGCCAGCCAGGGCGATGGCGGTCAATTCGAAGGAACCATGGCCGATCACAAAGGACCAGAACGGCTCGCCATGGCCGATGCGGGTCAGGTGGCCGGCCACCGCACCAATGGTCAGGCCGTTGAACAACAGGAAGAACAGGCTGCCCAGGCCCAGCAACAGGCCGCTGGCAAAGGTCTGAAAGGCGATGCCGATATTGTTCATGATGTAGAAGCCGAACATCAGCCAGTCGTCCCCCGAGTCGCGCTCGCCGAAACGGCCCAGACGGCGCGCATCAGGGTCGTACATCTGTTCCATCTGCACCACCTGGTCGCTGTCCATGATGCTGTAGATCAGTTCCGGATAGAGATACGCCAATAGGCCCGTGCCCAGCAGACTGCCGAAAAACAGCAGGCAGCCGGCCAGGACGAAACGCCACTCGGCCCGTACCAGGCGTGGGAAACCGGCCAGAACAAAGCCCAGCAGCTGGCCGCCGATGGGGCTGCGATGGCGATAGAACTGCTGGTGCCCGCGCATGGCCAGCTGCTGCAGCTGTTCGACCAGATGGCTGCTGTAGCCACGGCTTTCGGCCATGGCCAACTGTTGACACAGGCGTCGGTAGTCGGCGGCAAAGCTGCGAGCCTGCTCGGCACTGGCCTTGCCACTGTGCACAGCATCAAGCTGGGCGGAGAAGGCCTGCCACTGGGCCTGATGCTGCTGTTCGAACTGGCTCTGCTTCATGTTGGCCCCAACAAGCCGCGGGCGATGCCGTTGATCTGCTGCTCGGCTTCTATAGCGGGCACCTGCAGAGGCTCGGCCAGAATGGCTGCCAGCTCCTGGCGGCGCGCCACTGAGAGTTGTCCGGCACGCTCGGCAAAGCCAAGCAGGGCGCGCTGTTCCTGCAGACTCATGGCGAAGGGCGCGCGAAGCGGCGTGGCATCTGCCAGTTGCGGCAGGGTGGGTGGCTCTTCGCAGTACACCACCAGGGTGCCGGCGGCGATATCGCCCAGACGCTTGAAACTGGAGTGACACAGGCAGCTGAGGATGCCCAGGGCATAGGCGAACGGCAGGATATCGACGAAGCGCAGCAGGTTGCGGGTAAGCGAGGCAGCCCAGCCAATTGGCGTGCCGTCATCGTGGATCACCCGCAGTCCCATCATCTGCTTGCCGGGAGAGCGCCCCTGATTGAGCACCTCGAACAGCACCATGTACCACCAGGTCAGGAGAAAGGTGAGGATGCTCACCAGGCCCATGCCGAGCTGGCCGAGCAAGGCCAGCAGCAGATAGCCCAGGCCCAGCAGCACGCCGCGGATCGCCAGGTCGATGGCAAAGGCCAGGGCCCTGGGGATCAGACCGGCCGGACGCAGTTGCAGGTCGATACCTTCGGGTGTCTCCACCTGATAACGGGTATCCAGAGGCGGGCACAAACCGGGGGAGGATCTCAGGCTTGGAAACATCGGCAGACTGCATCGAGGAAAGCCCGATGCTAGCCAGCATCAGGCGGGGAAGCAACCGGGGCACCTGAGTGCCCCGTAGCCGAGTATTACTGCGGAGCGGGCAATACACCGAAGATGGTGCGATAGAGCACGCCGATGGCGATGACAAACAGAGGCAGAGTCCAGACCAGGCCAATGCCCAGGGGAATCATGCTGAGCAGGCCGATCAGGGCCAGCAGCAGGAACAGACCGAACACCTTGAACCAATGCTGGGTAATGGCCTTGCGCGATGCCTCCATGGCCTGCCAGGGCGACAGGCCGCGTTCCACCACCAGTGGAATGGCCAGCATATAGGCGATGGCCAGGTACAGACCGGGGATAATCAGCAGCAGGAAGCCGATATAGACCAGCAGGGTGCTGAGCAGCGCCGTGATCAGGATCGGCAGGGTGCGGCCAAAGTGGGCGAATACTTCATTGAAACTGATGGGTTGGTCGGCGGCGCGGCGGATGCCGATCATGTTCAGCCCGGCCATAAAGGGATAGGCCAAGGCCGATGCGACCATGCCGATCACCAGCTCGGTGATCACATTGAGCATCGAGCCATCACCGGCCAGGCCGAGCAAGCCGAAAACGCCGCCCAAGGCGAAGGAGGCGGCCATCATCACTACATAGAACACCAGAAAACCGCCGATCACGATGCCCTTTGTACCCTTGACCCGCTGCCAGGACTCATTGAGCAATTCGCCGATCTGAAAATCGTAACCGCGCTTCAGGGCCTCTTCGATGTCGGGCACCTGAATCTGATCAGGCGCTTCTTGCAGGGCGCTGGTGGGGGCGGCATAGGGATTGGGGCTGACTTCACTCATGGTGGCATCCTTGTTCGAGAGTGGGAACGGGCTATCACTCTAGTGCCAGCTGGCACAGGCGACAAGCTGTGCGGTTCAGAGCGTGCACTGGCGCATATTCTGCCTGGCCACTGCTAGACTGCCCGAGCCTCAGCCACAGGACAGACACGTGACCTCCAGCCTATTCTGGTACGACTACGAGACCACCGGTATTGACCCGCGCCGCGATCGCCCGTTGCAGGTGGCAGGTATTCGCACCGATGAGCAGCTCAATGAAATCGGCGAGCCGCTGAATATCTACTGCCGCCCCAGCGATGACATCCTGCCCCATCCCGCAGCCTGCCTGGTTACCGGCATCACTCCGCAGGTTCTGGTCGAAAAAGGTCTGGATGAGGCCGAGTTTATGGCCCGGGTGCATGCTCAGCTGGCGCTGCCGGGCACCTGCACAGTGGGCTACAACAGCCTGCGCTTCGATGATGAGGTGACACGCTACAGCCTGTATCGCAACTTCTTCGACCCCTATGCCCGTGAGTGGCAGGGCGGCAACAGCCGTTGGGACCTGATCGATCTGCTGCGTACCGCCTATGCCCTGCGCCCGGAAGGCATCAACTGGCCTGAAGAAGACGGCCGGGTCAGCCTTAAGTTGGAGCGCCTGACCCAGGCCAATGGCATCGAGCATGGCCAGGCCCACGATGCCTTGTCCGATGTGCGCGCCACCATTGCCCTGGCGCGGCTGCTGCGTAGCAAACAGCCCAAGCTGTATGACTACCTCTATCAGTTGCGCAGTAAACAACGGGTAATGGATCAGATTCGCTTGTTGCAGCCATTAGTGCATATATCCGGGCGTTTTGCCGGTGCTCGGCATTATCTGGCCGTAGTCCTTCCCCTGGCCTGGCATCCGCGTAATCGCAATGCCCTGATCGTCTGTGACCTGCACAGCGAGATAACGCCCCTGCTGGATGAGGACGCCGCGACCCTGCAACGGCGTTTATATACGCGCCATGATCAATTGGCCCAGGATGAATTACCCATTCCGCTGAAGTTGCTGCATATCAATCGTTGCCCGGTGCTGGCGCCGCTCAATGTATTGCGTGACACGGATAGTCAGCGCTTGAATTTGGACATGCCGCTGTATCAGGCGCGTGCCGATAAGTTGCGCCAGGCGCAGCATCAGTGGCAGGAAAAATTGCAGCAGCTGTATACCGAGGAAAGTTTCACCCCCAGTGCCGATCCGGAACAGCAACTGTACGACGGATTTATTGGTGAACGTGATCGCCGCCTGTGCGAACAAGTGCGGCGTGCCGAGATACAGGAACTGGCTCAAGCCCGTTGGCCATTCGATGATCAGCGGTTGCCGGAACTGTTGTTCCGTTATCGGGCGCGTAATTACCCGGGGTCCTTGAGTGAGGAAGAACAGCAGCGCTGGCAGCAGTTCTGCAGGCAACGCTTAAGTGAGGCCGAGGCGGGCGCGCCCAATACCCTGGCGCAGTTCGAACAGCACCTGAATGAGATGCTGCCTGGACTGGCGCCAGCGCAACAGGCCTTGCTGCAGGCCTGGGGCGAGTACGCCAAGCAGGTGCGTCTGCGTTATGGGCTCTGAGGCCAGGCGGGTAGGCTGCGAGCAATAATGACGAACCAGAGTTGCTGTGCCCAGCGCGTTACCTGTTGCTGTTGTGCGGCCATAAAAAACGCCAGCATGGCTGGCGTTTTTTATTCAGGCTTGGCGCAGATGGCTAATTAGCCCAGCAGGGTCGCCCAGCTTTCAACCACATCGCTGCCCCACTTGGCTTTCCACTCTTTCAGCGTTTTGTGGTTGCCACCCTTGGTTTCAATCACTTCGCCGGTGTTGGGGTTCTTGTACTGCTTAACTTTACGCGCACGTTTGCTGCCGGCCGGTTTGGCAGCAGCGCGAGTGGCCTTGGCGTTTTTGGCGTCCGGGTCGAGCATGGCAATGATATCGCGCAGCGACTTCTGATATTCACCCATCAGTGCACGCAATTTGCCTTCGAATTCCAGTTCTTTCTTCAGTTTGTCGTCTTGCGAGAGGTTTTTCAGGCGCTCTTGCAGTTCCTTGATGGCTTCTTCGGTGGCGCGGTATTCATTGATCAGCGACATGGTATCTACCTTGAGTCAAGCGTGAATGTACGGGTAAGTGGCTTGATAATAGTCAGGCATTAATCCTAAGTAAACCAATGCTTGTAACTTTTTATCGAGAAGTATGTATAAGGATGTCCGCCGGTAACTATGTAAGCCTGAATAGTCCGTCGGTACTTTTAATGGATTGTCCGCGCCTATACTGCGTACGCCAGTGCCACGGCCGTAGGCAGCTGCTGAAGTTTTTCCCGACAGTGGCTAGAATGCCAAGCTTTATATGAGCGCCGGGGTTTTGCATGCGTACGTTTCGACTGGTTATTGCTTGCCCGGATCGGGTCGGTATCGTGGCCAAGGTCAGTAACTTTCTGGCCACCTATAACGGTTGGATTACCGAAGCGAGTCATCACTCGGATAATCACAGTGGCTGGTTCTTTATGCGCCATGAAATCCGTGCCGACTCCCTGCCGTTTGATCTGGATGGTTTTCGCCAAGCCTTCGCGCCCATCGCCCGGGAGTTTGCCATGGAGTGGCGGGTCACCGATTCTGCGGTGAAAAAACGCGTGGTGCTGATGGCCAGTCGCGAGTCCCACTGCCTGGCCGACCTGCTGCACCGCTGGCACAGCGACGAACTGGATTGCGACATTCCCTGCGTCATCTCCAACCATGACGACCTACGCAGCATGGTCGAGTGGCACGGCATTCCCTATTTCCATGTGCCGGTAAACCCTCAGGACAAACAGGCTGCCTTCGATGAAGTGGCGCGCCTGGTACGTGAACATCGGGCCGATGCCATAGTGCTGGCGCGATATATGTAGATTCTCCCGGCACCACTCTGTGAGGAATATGCCCAGCGGGTGATCAATATCCATCACAGCTTCCTGCCGTCCTTCGTCGGCGCCAAGCC
>JBFHPI010000002.1:0-26256 GCA_041592855.1 Pseudomonas sp. | reverse complement strand
GGGCCAGGCTGACGGCCCCCTCGACCAGGAAGTTGGAACCGGCCACCAGCAGCACCAGACCGGCAATGATCAGCCCCAGGTTGATAACCCAGGCATAGGGCTTGGCCGGCTCATTCAGGCCGAACTCCTTGGCGAACTCGTCGTCTTCCGCGGCGCTCTTGTCGCGGCGCGAGCTGATGATCAGGAAGGCGGTGTAGGTCAGCACGCCGGCGAACAGCAGGGCGCCGTCCAGACGGCTGAGTGCGCCGTCCCAGGCCAGGGCGTAAACCACCAGGCTGGCGCCGATCATGATCGGTACATCCAGGCGGATCAGCTGACGGGAGACGATCAGCGGCGCTACCAGGGCCGTGGCGCCCAGCACCAGCAGGACGTTGGCGATATTGCTGCCGATCACGTTGCCGATGGCCAGGTCACCGCTGCCGTTGTAGGCGGCCTGCACGCTGACGGCGGTTTCCGGCGCGCTGGTGCCGAAGGCCACCACGGTCAGGCCGATCACCAGGGGCGGGATGCCGAACTGGGCCGCCAGCTTGGCGGCGCCGCGTACCAGCACTTCGGCGCCGGCGACCAGCAGCACCAGGCCGGCGATCAGGTAAAAAAAGGTCATCAGGGTCATTGCATGGGGCTCCATAAAAGTGGCGCTAGTTTAATCATCGGCCTGCGCGGCGCCAGAGGCTGGTGGGTGGTGTCCAGGGGTTCTTTGTAACCGCTGTGTTCAGTCAGCCAATTGTTCCACGCGCACCGGCACCACACCGTCGCGCAGCATATCCAGCTGTTCGGCAGCCTTTTTCGAGAGGTCGATGATGCGCTTCTTGGCGTAAGGCCCGCGGTCATTGATGCGCACCACCACACGCTTGTCGTTGCGCAGGTTGGTCACCTGTACCCGGCTGCCAAACGGCAGGCTGCGGTGCGCGGCGGTCAACGCATGCTGGTCGAAGCGCTCGCCGCTGGCGGTCTTGCGGCCATGATGGCGGGCGCCATACCAGGAAGCCTGGCCTTCGGCACGGTAGCCCCTTGGATCGACGGTGCTCTGGCTGGCGCAGCCGGCAAGCAGCAGGGACAAGGTGACAAACAGAAGGCTTCTAAACATGCACGCTCCTGGTGGGGTAGAGGGTACGTAACGCCTCCACCGGCGTTGGTGGAAGCGCCGCGCAGTGTTTCACTCCACGAATAGAACAACGCCGGGCGGGCCCGGCGTTGTGTGGCGGCAAGGCTCAAGCTTCGAGCTTTTTCTTCAGCAGTTCGTTCACCTGGCCGGGGTTGGCCTTGCCTTTCGAGGCCTTCATGGCCTGGCCGACAAAGAAGCCGAACATCTTGCTGCGCTTGGCTTCGTCGCTGGCGCGGTACTGTTCAACCTGCTCGGCGTTGGCCGCCAGCACTTCATCCAGCATCTTCTCGATGGCGCCGGTGTCGGTGACCTGCTTAAGGCCTTTGCTTTCGATGATGGCGTCGGCGGATTCGCCTTCGCCAGCGGCCAGGGCCTCGAACACCATCTTGGCGATCTTGCCGCTGATGGTGTTGTCCTTGATGCGCAGGATCATGCCGCCCAGTTGCGCAGCCGATACCGGTGACTGCTCAATGTCCAGATTGTCCTTGTTGAGCAGGCTGGACAGCTCGCCCATCACCCAGTTGGCGGCCAGCTTGGCATCGCCACACGCGGCATTCACGGCTTCGAAGTAGTCGGCCAGTTCGCGACTGGCGGCCAGCACCGTGGCGTCGTAGGCGGACAGGCCGAACTCGCGCTCGAAGCGCTCGCGCTTCTGCACCGGCAATTCCGGCAGGCTGGCGCGCACTTCGTCGAGGAAGCTCGGCTCGATCACCACTGGCAGCAGGTCGGGGCAGGGGAAGTAGCGGTAGTCGTTGGCCTCTTCCTTGCTGCGCATGGAGCGCGTCTGGTCCTTGTTCGGATCGTACAGGCGGGTTTCCTGCACCACCTTGCCGCCATCCTCGATCAGCTCGATCTGGCGCTGCACCTCGTGGTTGATGGCCTTTTCGATAAAGCGGAAGGAGTTGACGTTCTTGATCTCGGCGCGGGTGCCGAACTCGGCCTGGCCCTTGGGCCGTACCGAGACGTTGCAGTCGCAGCGCAGCGAACCCTCAGCCATATTGCCGTCGCAGATACCCAGGTAACGCACCAGGGCGTGGATGGCCTTGACATAGGCCACCGCTTCCTTGGCGCTGCGGATATCCGGCTCGGAGACGATCTCCAGCAGCGGGGTGCCGGCGCGGTTCAGGTCGATGCCGCTCATGCCGTGGAAGTCTTCGTGCAGGCTCTTGCCGGCGTCTTCTTCCAGGTGCGCGCGGGTGATGCCGATGCGCTTGGTGGTGCCGTCTTCCAGGGTGATGTCGAGAAAGCCCTTGCCGACGATGGGATGGTCCATCTGGCTGGTCTGGTAGCCCTTGGGCAGGTCCGGATAGAAGTAGTTCTTGCGCGCGAAGACGTTCTGCGGGGCAATTTCGGCGTCAATCGCCAGGCCGAACTTGCAGGCCATGCGCACCGCCTCGGCATTCAGCACTGGCAGGGTGCCGGGCATGCCCAGATCAACCAGGCTGGCCTGGGTGTTGGGCTCGGCGCCAAAGGCGATGGCGCTGCCGGAGAAAATCTTCGATTGGGTGGAAAGCTGGGCGTGAATTTCCAGCCCGATTACGGTTTCCCATTGCATGTCAGTCGTCCTCAGAATCCGCTCGGTGCTTGTTGATGCCAGTCAGTCACCTGCTGGTACTGGTGGGCGACGTTAAGAAGGCGGCCTTCCTCGAAGTAGTTGCCGAGCAGCTGCACACCTACCGGCAAGCCGTCGACGAAGCCGGCGGGCATCGACAGGCCGGGGATGCCGGCCAGGTTGGCAGTGATGGTGTAGATGTCTTCCAGGTAGGCAGCGACCGGATCGTTGTTCTTCTCGCCGAGCTTCCAGGCCAGGTTCGGCGTGGTTGGGCCGAGGATCAGGTCGACCTCGTTGAAGGCGGCGACGAAGTCGTTCTTGATCAGCCGGCGGATCTTCTGCGCCTTGAGGTAATAGGCGTCGTAGTAACCGGCGGACAGCGCATAGGTGCCGACCATGATCCGGCGTTTGACCTCGGCACCGAAGCCTTCGCCACGGGAACGCTTGTACAGGTCTTCCAGATTGACCGGGTTCTCGCAGCGATAGCCGAAGCGCACGCCGTCGAAGCGCGACAGGTTGCTGCTGGCCTCGGCCGGGGCGATTACGTAGTAGGCAGGAATGGCGTGCTGCATATTCGGCAGGCTGATGTCCTTGACGGTGGCGCCGAGCTTTTTCAGCGCGTCGACAACTGCCATCACCTTCTCGCCGATGCGGGCATCCAGGCCCGCGCCGAAGTATTCCTTGGGCAGGCCGATGCGCAGGCCGGCCAGGGGCTGGCTCAGGGCAGCGAGATAATCGTCCACCGGTTGATCGACGCAGGTGGAGTCCTTGGCATCGAAACCGGCCATGGCCTGCAGCATCAGCGCGCAGTCCTCGGCGGTGCGGGCGAGCGGGCCGCCCTGATCCAGGCTGGAGGCGTAGGCGATCATGCCCCAGCGCGAGACGCGGCCGTAGGTCGGCTTGATCCCGGTGAGGTTGGTCAGCGCGGCGGGTTGGCGGATCGAGCCGCCGGTGTCGGTGCCGGTGGCGGCCGGCAGCAGGCGTGCAGCCACGGCTGCGGCCGAACCACCGCTGGAGCCGCCCGGCACGCGGGTCAGATCCCAGGGGTTCTTCACCGCGCCGTAGTGGCTGGACTCGTTGGCCGAGCCCATGGCGAACTCGTCCATATTCAGCTTGCCCAGGGTCACGGCCCCGGCGCTGGCGAGTTTTTCCACCACGGTGGCGTTATAGGGGGCCTTGAACCCTTGCAGGATCTTGGAGGCGCAACTGGTCAGCACATCCTGGGTGCAGAACAGGTCCTTGTGACCGATCGGCGCGCCGAGCAGAGGACCATTCTCGCCAGATGCACGGCGGGCGTCGGCAGCCTTGGCCTGCTCCAGTGCCAGTTCTTCAGTCACGCTAATAAAGCTGTTGAGCTGCGGGTCGAGCTGAGCGATACGCGCCAACAGGCTACGGGTCAGCTCTTCAGAGGAGAATTGCTTGTCGGCGAGTCCGCGGGCGATCTCGGCCAGGGTCAATTGGTACATGGCTGGGCGTTTCCCTTACTCGATGACTTTCGGAACCAGATAGAGGCCATTTTCCACGGCCGGGGCGATGGCCTGGTAGGCTTCGCGCTGGTTGCGTTCGGTGACCTGGTCGGCACGCAGGCGCTGGGTGGCTTCCAGCGGGTGGGCCAGGGGCTCGATACCGGAGGTATCCACCGCCTGCATCTGGTCGATCAGGCCGAGGATATTGTTGAGGGTCGTGGTGGTACTCGGAATATCGTCTTCATTCAGGCCCAGTCGAGCCAGATGAGCGATCTTTTCCACGTCGGAGCGTTCAAGCGCCATCGGGTGTCTCCCTATAAGAGGTTGCGCAGGCGGCGAGCAGCCTATGCAAATGTGATCGGGTCGGCATGCCGGAAAGTGCAGGGAACGGATGCTGGAAGCCGGCGGTCAAAGGCCGCGATGATGGGCCGTAAAGCCCGGAAAAACCGGCAATCTAACATATTGGTGCCTTGCTCAAAATCCCTGTCGTTGTTAGAGTTTGCCGCACTTTTTTACCCACGCGTTGCCTAGGGTCCCTCTCCCATGTTCAAAAAACTGCGTGGCATGTTTTCCAGCGATCTTTCGATTGACCTGGGCACTGCCAATACCCTGATTTATGTTCGCGAACGCGGCATCGTGCTCAACGAGCCGTCGGTCGTTGCCATCCGCACCCACGGCAACCAGAAGAGTGTGGTGGCGGTCGGAACCGAGGCCAAACGCATGCTCGGCCGTACCCCGGGCAATATCGCCGCCATCCGCCCGATGAAGGATGGTGTGATCGCCGACTTCAGCGTCTGCGAGAAGATGCTGCAGTACTTTATCAACAAGGTGCATGAAAACAGCTTCCTGCAGCCCTCGCCACGCGTATTGATCTGCGTGCCGTGCAAATCCACTCAGGTCGAGCGTCGCGCCATTCGCGAATCCGCCCTGGGTGCCGGTGCCCGTGAAGTGTTCCTGATCGAAGAGCCCATGGCCGCTGCCATCGGCGCCGGCCTGCCGGTGGAAGAAGCCCGCGGCTCCATGGTCGTGGATATCGGTGGTGGCACTACCGAAATCGCCCTGATCTCGCTCAATGGCGTGGTTTACGCCGAATCCGTGCGCGTCGGTGGCGACCGTTTCGACGAAGCCATCATCACCTATGTGCGCCGCAACTACGGCTCGCTGATTGGTGAGTCCACCGCCGAGCGCATCAAGCAGGAAATCGGCACCGCCTATGCCGGCGGCGAACTGCGCGAAGTCGATGTACGCGGCCGTAACCTGGCCGAAGGGGTGCCGCGCAGCTTTACCCTGAACTCCAGCGAAGTGCTGGAAGCCCTGCAGGAATCCCTGGCCACCATCGTTCAGGCGGTAAAAAGCGCGCTGGAACAGTCGCCGCCGGAACTGGCCTCGGATATTGCCGAGCGCGGCCTGGTGCTGACCGGTGGTGGCGCGCTGTTGCGTGACCTGGACAAGCTGCTGAGTCAGGAAACCGGCCTGCCGGTGATCGTCGCCGAAGACCCGCTGACCTGCGTGGCCCGCGGCGGCGGCAAGGCGCTGGAGATGATGGACCGCCACACCATGGATCTGCTGTCCTCGGAATAAGGCCTGCGCCTTCGTCTGCACAAGCTGCAATCGGGTTATGCTCGCTTGCAGCTTTTTGTTTGCTGCCTGATGCCCTGAGGAAACGCCCATCAAACCGCTATTCGCCAAAGGACCCTCGCTCGGTGTGCGCCTGCTGGTGTTCACTGTGCTATCGGCCGCGCTGATGGTGGTGGATGCCCGATTTACTGTACTGCAGCCGCTGCGTACCCAGCTCGGCCTGGTGGTCGAACCGGTCTACTGGCTGGGGCGTTTGCCGGTGCGCTTGTGGGAGGCCGCGACCCAGGAGTTGAGCACGCGCAATGAGCTGGCGGCGGAAAACGAGAAGCTCAAGGCCGAGCAGCTGATGCTGCAGCGCCGCCTGCAGAAACTGGCGGCACTGACCGAGCAGAACGTACGCCTGCGCGAGCTGCTCAATTCGGCCGCTCTGGTGGATGACGAGGTGCTGGCTACCGAGCTGATCGGTATTGACCCCAACCCCTACAGCCATCGCATCCTGATCGACAAGGGCAGCAAGGATGGCGTGCTGCTCGGTCAGCCGGTGCTGGATGCCCGCGGTCTGATGGGCCAGGTGGTCGAAGTGCTGCCCTATAGTTCGCGGGTGCTGCTGCTGACCGACACCACCCACAGCATTCCGGTGCAGGTCAATCGCAACGGCCTGCGCGCCATTGCCAGCGGCACCGGCAACCCGGAGCGGCTGGAACTGCGTCATGTGGCCGACACCGCGGATATCAAGGAAGGCGATCTGCTGGTCAGCTCCGGTCTGGGTCAGCGCTTCCCGGCCGGGTATCCAGTGGCCACGGTCACCGAGGTGATCCACGACTCCGGCCAGCCCTTCGCCATCGTTCGTGCCATGCCCACCGCCAGTCTGAATCGCACTCGCTTTATGCTGCTGGTGTTTACCGACACGCGCACGCCTGAGCAGCGCGCCAGCGATTCGGCCGAAGCCCAGGAGGCCTTCGACCGCGAGCATCTTGAGCGCAACAATGCGGCTGAAGCTGTTGCCCCAGAGGCGGCGGTCAGTGCACAGGAGGCTGAACAATGATCTCGACGGCCCCGAGCAATATCTGGGTGGTTTGGCTCAGCCTGGCCCTGGCGCTGTTGCTGAGCGTGACCAGCATGCCGGTCTTTATGGAAGTCGGTCGGCCGCTGTGGCTGGCGCTGTTTCTGGCCTACTGGGTGCTGGCGGTACCGCATCGTGTGGGCATGGCCACGGCCTGGTGTGTGGGCCTGCTGGCGGATGTGCTGAATGGCTCGTTGCTGGGCCAGAATGCCCTGGTGCTGACGTTGATCAGCTTTCTGGTGCAAACCCTGCACCAGCGCCTGCGTATGTTTCCCATGTGGCAGCAGAGCATGGTTCTGCTGGTGATCTTCGGCCTGGCCCAGCTGGTGCAGCTGTGGCTCAATGCCCTGACCGGTAACCGGCCGCCGACCCTGCTGTTTATCCTGCCGGCACTGGTCAGTGCACTGCTGTGGCCCTGGGTCTGTACCCTGCTGCGCGCCGTGCACCTGCGTCTACGGGTCAACTGATTCGCAGCAATTACGCTGTAACGGCCATCGGAGGGGCCAGTATGCCGACACTCTATCTTGCCTCCGGTTCGCCCCGTCGACGTGAGCTGCTCAGCCAGATCGGCGTGGCCTTTCGTATTCATAGCCTGCCCATTGATGAAAATGTCTTGCCGGGTGAAGCGCCGTTAGCCTATGTAGAGCGTCTGGCGCGCGCCAAGGCGCAGGTTGCCCTGGCCAGCCTCGACTCGGATCGGGAGGCTGTGGTGCTGGGGGCAGACACCAGCGTGGTGCTGGACGGGCGCATTCTCGGCAAACCGCTGGATCGGGAGGACTGCCTGGCCACCCTGCGCGCCCTGTCCGGGCGCAGCCACCAGGTGCTGACCGCCGTGGCCCTGGCCAGCTACCAGCGCATGGCATGCCGGGTGGTGTGCAGTGAGGTGACGTTTCGCCCCCTGGCTGAGGCCGAGATGGCCGCCTACTGGGCCAGTGGCGAGCCTCAGGACAAGGCGGGCGGTTATGCTATTCAGGGATTGGGCGGGGTGTTTGTGCGCCAGTTGCAGGGCAGTTACTCGGCCGTAGTGGGCCTGCCCCTGTGCGAAACCGCCGAGTTGCTGGGCGAATTCGCGATTCCGTGCTGGCAGGCGTTGCCGGTTCACAGTCAAGAGGTTGCGGGTCAGGGTGAGTAAGGGCGGTTACGCCTGCCCAGGGCTTTCAGCTTGATCTCCGAAGAGATAAGCGCATGAGTGAAGAAATTCTGATCAATATCACGCCGATGGAATCGCGCGTGGCGGTGGTGGAAAACGGCGTGCTGCAGGAAGTGCACGTGGAGCGCACGCAGAAGCGCGGCATAGTCGGCAATATCTACAAGGGCAAGGTGGTGCGCGTGCTGCCGGGTATGCAGGCGGCCTTTGTCGATATCGGCCTGGAACGCGCGGCCTTTATCCATGCCGCGGAAATCTCCAGCCGCGAAGGCAGTGCGGTGGAAAGCATCAGTGCCCTGGTGCATGAGGGCCAGAGCCTGGTGGTGCAGGTGACCAAGGACCCGATCGGTACCAAGGGCGCGCGCCTGACCACCCAGCTGTCGATCCCTTCGCGCTACCTGGTGTATATGCCGCGTACCAGTCATGTCGGCATTTCCCTGAAGATCGAAGACGAGGCCGAGCGCGAGCGCCTCAAGCAGGTGGTGGCCGATTGCGTGGCTGCCGAGGGTATCGAGGAGAGCGGCGGCTTTATTCTGCGCACCGCCGCCGATGGTGCCGGTGCCGATGAGATCCTCGCCGATATCCGTTATCTGCGTCGTCTGTGGGAGCAGATTGCCACTCAGATGAAGGTGGGCCCGACGCCGTTGGTGATCTACGAGGACCTCAGCCTCGCGCTACGTACCCTGCGTGATCTGGTCAACCCGAAGATCGAGAAGATCCGCGTCGATTCCCGGGAAACCTTCCAGAAAGTCACCCAGTTTGTTGATGAATTGATGCCGGAGATCGCCGATCGTCTGGAGCACTACCCCGGTGAGCGGCCGATCTTCGACCTGTATGGTGTCGAGGACGAAATCCAGAAGGCCCTGGAACGCAAGGTGCCGCTCAAGTCCGGCGGCTACCTGATCATCGACCCGGCCGAGGCGATGAGCACCATCGATGTGAATACCGGCGCCTTCGTCGGCCATCGCACCCTGGAAGAAACCATCTTCAAGACCAACCTGGAGGCAGCCACCGCCATTGCCCGGCAGCTGCGCCTGCGCAATCTGGGCGGGATCATCATCATCGACTTTATCGACATGGAAGATGAGGAGCACCAGCGTCAGGTGCTGCGCACCCTGGAAAAGCAGCTGGAGCGCGATCACGCCAAGACCAATATCATCGGCATCACCGAACTGGGCCTGGTGCAGATGACCCGCAAGCGCACCCGTGAAAGCATCGAGCAGGTGCTCTGCGAGCCCTGCAGTGCCTGCGAGGGCCGTGGCAAGCTGAAGACCGCCGAAACCGTGTGCTACGAGATCTTCCGCGAAATACTCCGGGAGGCCCGGGCCTACCAGCCGGAGGGCTATCGGGTGCTAGCCAACCAGAAGGTGGTGGATCGTCTGCTCGACGAAGAGTCGGGTAATGTCGCCGACCTGGAGGCCTTTATCGGTCGCACCATCAAGTTCCAGGTGGAAACCATGTACTCCCAGGAACAATACGATGTGGTGCTGTTGTGACCCAGGTCGTACGGAGTTGAACTGAATGGCGAGCCTGGCCCGTGGCCTGATGGGCCTGCTGCGCGCATTGCTGGGTCTCTGCGCGTTGCTGCTGGTGTTGCTGGCGCTGTATGTCAGCCTGGGCCGCGAGTTGTTGCCGTGGGTTGCCGAGTACCGTCTGCAGGCGGAAGACCACGCCAGTGCGGCCCTGGCCATGCCGGTGCGTATCGCGACCCTGGAGGGCCGTTGGCAGGGGCTGGCCCCGTTGCTGGTGGCCCATGATGTGCAGATTGGTGAGGGCGAGGGGCGCGTGCAGCTGGATCAGGTGCGCGTGCGCCCCGATCTGTTGGGCAGCCTTAGGGCTCGCCAGTTGCGCATCGCCAGGCTGGAACTGGACGGCCTGCAACTGCGGGTGCAGGAGGATGCCGACGGGCGCTGGAGTCTCAAGGGACTGCCGCAGCGTGAGGCAGCGCCGCCCATGGATGTGGCCGAGCTGCTGACCCGGGGCCAGATGCTCCAGCGCCTGAGCCTGCATAACAGTCAGATCACCCTGCAAGCCTATGCGCAGGCGCCGCGCACCCTGACCTACGTCAACCTCAGTCTGCGTAATGGCCTCGCCCGTCAGCGTCTGGATGCCCGACTGCTGCTGCCCGATGGCCAGCCCCTGGCCCTGCAACTGCGCACACGCATGCAGGCGCAGAACTGGCGGGCACTGCAGGCTGAGCTGTACCTGAGCCTGCCGCAGAGCGACTGGGCTGCCTGGCTGCCACCCAGCCTGCTGGGCGACTGGCGTATGCGGGAATTGCGCGGCGGTGGCGAGGTCTGGCTGAGCTGGGCTGACGGGGCCGTTAGCCGGGCGGTGGCCCGCCTGCATGTGCCGCAGCTGCAGGCCGGTTATGCCACCCGGGAGCCCGTGCTGCTGGATAACCTGGCGCTGAATGCCTACTTCCAGCGCAATGCCGAGGGCTTTGTCCTGCAGCTCGATGACCTGGCCTTTAGCCGCGGTCAGCAGCGTTGGGGCGAGGTGCGCATGGCCCTGAATCATCTGCGCGAAAGCGCCGAACAGGAGCAGCAATGGCAGCTGGCGGTGGATCGCCTTGATCTGGCCCCGCTGCAGCCTCTGCTGGCGGCCCTGGCGCCGCTGCCGGACAAGGCCCTGGGGCTGCTGGAACAGCTCAAGCCCCATGGCGCTCTGCATAATGTGCACCTGGATTATCGGCCCGAAGTTGAGGGGCCCTTGCGCCTGCAGTTCGCCGCCAACCTGGAGCGCATCGGTTTTGCCGCCTACCTGGGCTCGCCAGCGGCGGAAAACGTCAGCGGCAGCATCAGTGGCGATCTGGCCCAGGGCGAGCTGCGCCTGGACAGCCAGGACTTTGCCCTGCACCTGGCCACCCTGTTCCCCAGACCCTGGCGCTACCAGCATGCCAACGCGCGGCTGACCTGGCAGCTGGATGAGCAGAGCCTCACCCTGCGCAGCCCCTACCTGCAGGTGCGCGGTGAGGAGGGTGAGATCGCCGGGGATTTCCTGATCCGCCTGCTGTTCGATCCGGCCGCCGAGGACTATATGGACCTGCGCGTCGGCCTGCGCCAGGGCGATGCCCGCTACACCGAGAAGTACCTGCCTACCCTGTCCCCGGGGCTCAGCCCACAGCTGGCCGACTGGCTGTTGAGCGCAATTCGTGCTGGCCAATTGGACGAGGGATTTTTCCAGTACCAGGGTTCACTGAACAAGGGCGCGCCCAATAGCGCGCGCAGTCTTAGCCTGTTCTTTGCCGTGCAGGAGGCCGAACTGGCCTTTCAGCCGGGCTGGCCGTCCCTGCGTGAGGGCCAGGGCACGGTGTTTATCGAGGACAGCGGAGTGCGGGTTGAACTGGCGGCGGGGCGCATCCTCGATAGCCGGGTTGACGCCGCCCAGGCGCTGATCGCCACGCTACCCGGCCAGGTTCCGCGCCTGCAGCTGGATGCCGAGCTGAGCAGCAACCTGGCGGATGCCCTGCAGATTCTCCAGCAGGCCCCCATTGGCACCGCAGAACTGTTCGCCGGTTGGCAGGGGCAAGGCCCGCTGGCGGGCCAGCTCAAACTCGACCTGCCGCTGCGCAAGGGGCAGCCCCCCAACGTGGTGGTGGACTTCGCCACTGAAGGCGCCAGCCTGAGCATCGCCAACCCTGTTCTGCAGCTGACCCAGTTGCAAGGCGCCTTCCGCTATGACAGCGACAGTGGCCTTAGCGCCCCGGATATTCGTGCCGAGATTCTGGGGCACGCCGCCCGGGGCAGGATCGTGGCGAGCGGTAGCCGGGGCCAGCCACGCAGCCTTATTGAGGCCAGTGGCCGTATTGCCGTGAGCGAGCTGAGCGGCTGGCTGGGCGTGACCCAGCCCCTGCCGCTGTCCGGCAGCCTGCCCTACCGCCTGCGTCTGACCCTGGATGGGCTGGACAGCCAATTGCGGGTCGACTCCAATCTGCAGGGCCTGGGCATCGACTTGCCGGCGCCTTTTGGCAAGGCTGCGACAGAGGAACGCTATGCCGACTGGCGCATGACCCTGGGCGGTGAAGAACGCCGCTATTGGCTGGATTATGCCGAGCTGGCCAGCCTGTCCTTTGCCGCGCCGCTGGGGCGGCTGGGAGAGGGGCGTGGCGAGTTGCGTCTGGGTGGCGCCGCAGCCAGTCTGCCGGTGAGCCAGGGGGTGCGCTTACGCGGAACCCTGACCGAACTGGATTGGTCGGCCTGGCAGACGGCCCTGCAGCCTTATGCCCAGCAACCCCAAGAGGAGGCGCAGCAACTGTTCAAGGAGGCGCGCCTGCAGGTGGCCCGCTTCTCCGGTTTTGGCGTGCAACTGGATAACCTGACGCTGGGGTTGCAGCGTGTCGATGCCGGGTGGTCGGTCGAGCTGGACAGCGAACGCCTCAAGGGTCGTGTTCAGTTGGCCGATGCGGCAACGGCGCCTATCGTGCTGGACCTGGACTATCTGCGCTTTCCCGCTGCCGAGCCGGTTGTGGAGACCGCAACCCCGGTGCAGGACAAGCCCGACCCTTTGGCCGGCATCGACCCACGGCAGATTCCCTCTCTCGATGTGCACATCGCCACCGTCTACCAGGGCCTGGAACCGCTGGGCACCTGGTCGCTGAAAATCCGCCCCACTGATGAAGGCGTGCAGTTCAGTGAGGTCGAACTCAATCTCAAGGGCTTGCTGTTGCGCGGCCAGGGTGGCTGGCAGGGCTCATCCGCCGCCAGTCAGAGCTGGTACAAGGGGCGTCTGCAGGGAGCCGATCTGGCCGATGTGCTGATTGCCTGGAATTATGCGCCGACTGCCAGCAGCGAGAGCTTTCGTGTCGATGTGGATGGCCGCTGGCCGGGTTCGCCTGCCTGGTTTGCCCTTAAACGTTTCAGCGGCAGCATGGACGCCGCGTTGCGCAAGGGTCAGTTCGCCGAAGTGCAGGGGCCCGCTTCGGCTCTGCGGGTATTTGGTGTGCTGAACTTTAACTCCATCGGCCGTCGTCTGCGCCTGGACTTTTCCGACCTGCTGGACAAAGGCCTGAGCTATGACCGGGTCAAGGGGCTGCTGGAGGCCCGCGATGGGGTGTTTGTGACCCGTGAAGCGCTGACCCTGGAGGGGCCATCGAGCAACCTGGAGCTCAAGGGCGAGCTGGACATGCGCCGCGAACAGGTGGATGCCAAACTGCTGGTGACCCTGCCGGTGAGCAACAACCTGCCCCTGGCGGCAATCATCGTCGGGGCGCCTGCCATCGGTGGCGCGCTATTTATTGCCGATAAGTTGCTGGGCAACCGGGTGGCACGCTTTGCCAGCGTGCAATATGACGTCAAGGGGCCCTGGCAAGACCCGGATATCAGCTTTGACAAGCCTTTCGAGAAGCCCCAGTGAGATTAGATTGATCGGTGCGGTTTGCCGCTTGGGCCTGTAAGCTGAAAGCCGATATGGCAATGGGGATACACTCGGTATGACTCTGGCGGTTGTGCAAATGGTCAGCCAGGCCGATGTACTGGATAACCTGGCTCAGGCTCGACTGCTGCTGGAACAGGCGGCCGACAAAGGTGCACGCCTGGCCGTGCTGCCGGAAAATTTCGCCGCCATGGGCCATCCGCGTCTAGCGGCCCTGGGTCGCAGCGAGGCCTACGGCGAGGGGCCGATTCTGCCCTGGCTGGCGCAGACCGCCCGTGATCTGGGCCTGTGGATAGTTGCCGGAACCTTGCCGCTGCCGCCGGATGATGCCCCGGAGGCCAAGCCCCATGCCTGCTCGCTGCTGATCGACGAGTACGGGCAGCGGGTCGCGCGCTATGACAAGCTGCATCTGTTCGATGTGCAGGTCGGCGACAGCCATGGTCATTACCGTGAGTCGGACGATTTCGCCAGCGGCAGTCGGGTGGTGGTGGCCGACACCCCGGTGGGTCGATTGGGCATGACGGTGTGCTATGACCTGCGTTTCCCCGAGCTGTTTAGCGCCCTGCGCGCCGCCGGCGCCGAGCTGATCAGCATCCCGGCCGCCTTTACCGCGGTCACCGGCGCGGCTCACTGGCAGGTGCTGACCCGTGCCCGGGCCATCGAAACCCAATGCTATGTGCTCGCTGCGGGCCAGGGCGGCAGTCACCCCGGTGGCCGGCAGACCTTCGGCCATTCGGCCATAGTCGATGCCTGGGGCCGGGTACTCGGTGAACAGATCGAGGGGCCGGGTGTGGTACTGGCCAGCCGCAATGCCGATGAGCAGCAAGGTATTCGTCAGCGCATGCCGGTGGTCCGGCATAAGCGTTTTTTTGCCGCAGCCGAGCTTCGGTTGCCTGGCGTGGAACAGTGATAAGCGAGAACAAGCCGTTATGAGCGATATGCTGCTGTCTGTCAGCGAACACCTGTTGGCCCCTGGTGGCCTGAGTATCGAGCAGTTGCCGAGCGTGCTGGGCGAACTCGCCGGCCCGGGCATCGACGCCGCCGACCTGTATTTTCAGAGCCAGGTCTCGGAAACCTGGGCCCTGGAAGACGGTATCGTCAAGGAAGGCAGCTTCAACCTCGATCAGGGGGTCGGCGTGCGCGCCCAGTCCGGTGAGAAAACCGGCTTTGCCTACAGCAATGTGATCAGCACCGATGCCCTGCGCCAGGCGGCCCAGGCGGCCCGCTCCATCGCCCGGGCGGGGCAGAGTGGACGGGTGCAGGCCTTTAGCAGCCCGTTATTGAACCCGCTGTATGCACAGGATAACCCCCTGGATGTGCTGGGCCGCGCCGAGAAGGTCGAGCTGCTCAAGCGTATTGATGTGGCCACCCGGGCCCTGGATCCGCGGATCAAACAGGTTTCGGTGAGTCTGGCCGGGGTCTGGGATCGTGTCCTGGTTGCCGCTGTGGACGGTAGCCTGGGCGCCGATATCCGGCCGCTGGTGCGCTTCAACGTCAGTGTGATCGTTGAGCAGAATGGTCGGCGTGAACGCGGCGGTCATGGCGGCGGCGGGCGCAGTGATTACCGCTATTTCCTCGAGCGCGACGAGCGCGGCGAAGAGCGGGCCATGGGCTATGCCCGCGAGGCATTGCGTCAGGCGCTGGTCAATCTGGAGGCGATCGCCGCCCCGGCCGGCAGCATGCCGGTGGTCATGGGCGCCGGTTGGTCGGGCGTGCTGCTGCACGAGGCGGTCGGCCATGGTCTGGAGGGGGACTTCAACCGCAAGGGCAGCTCCGCCTACAGCGGGCGTATTGGCGAGCGGGTGGCATCCAGCCTGTGCACCATTGTCGATGACGGCACCCTGAGCGGACGCCGCGGTTCCCTGAGCATGGACGATGAGGGGATCGGCACTCAGTGCACCACCCTGATCGAGAACGGCGTGCTCAAGGGCTATATGCAGGACAAGTTGAATGCTCGCCTGATGGGGGTGGCCCCCACCGGTAATGGCCGGCGCGAATCCTATGCCCATCTGCCCATGCCGCGCATGACCAATACCTATATGTTGGCCGGCGCGAGCGATCCGGAAGAAATCATCCGCTCGGTCAAGAAAGGCATCTATTGCGCCAACCTGGGCGGCGGTCAGGTGGATATCACCAGCGGCAAGTTCGTCTTCTCCACCAGCGAGGCCTACCTGATCGAGGACGGCAAGATCACCGCCCCGGTCAAGGGCGCTACCCTGATCGGCAATGGTCCGGAGGCCATGAGTCGGGTGTCCATGGTCGGCAACGACCTGGCCCTGGACAGCGGTGTGGGCACCTGTGGCAAGGACGGACAGTCGGTGCCGGTTGGCGTGGGCCAGCCGACGCTGAAGATTGATGCGATTACCGTGGGCGGCACCGGCGGGTGAGCGGCGTAGGATGGGTTAGCCGTAGGCGTAACCCATCAGGGTGGTGAGGCCTAGCGCAGGCCGCGCTGGGTTTCATCCAGCTCGCGGATATATTTGAAGATTTTGCGTGAGGCGGCCGGCGGCTTGTTCTGCGCCAGTTCGTGCTGGGCTTGGCGTAGCAGTTGGCGCAGGTGCTGGCGGTCGGCCTCGGGGTATTCGCCGACGAAGGCTTCCAGGGTCTGGTCGTTGCCATTGATCAGGCGATCGCGCCAGCGTTCCAGGTTGTGAAAGCGTTCGTTGTACTGGCGGGTGGAGGCGTCCAGTTGGTCGAGCAGGGTGAGGATGGCCTCAATGTCCTGGTCGCGCATCAGTCGACCGATAAACTGCACGTGGCGTTTTTTCGCGGAATTGGCCGTGTGCTTGGGCGCTTCGGCCAGGGCGCGGCGCAGTTCATCGGTCAGCGGCAGTTTGTTCAGCAGGTCGGCTTTGAGGGTGGTCAGGCGTTGTCCCAGGTCTTGCAGCGCATGCAGCTCGCGTTTGATCTGGGATTTACTCTTCTCGCCGGAGAAGTCGTCAAGGTTTTCAGACATGGTGGCGGTCCAGTGGATAACGCCGACATGATAGCAGGAGGGGCAGTCTCAAGGCGCAAGCTTCAGGCTGCGGCAGAACATGAGGGTGAGGCGTGCGGCTGAAGAGTCGTCGCCAGTGGCGAATTGGCATTTGGAGTGGTTATGAGTGCAGTAGATCTGATGGGCCCCCAGGCGGTGACGCAGTTGCAGAGCCAGGTAGAGCAGGTGTTGGCCGAGGCCAAGCGCCAGGGTGCGACGGCCTGCGAGGTGGCGGTGTCACAGGGCCAGGGCTTGTCCACCAGCGTGCGCCAGGGCGAGGTGGAGACGGTCGAGTTCAACCGCGACCAGGGCTTTGGCATTACCCTCTACGTCGGCCAGCGCAAGGGCTCGGCCAGCACCTCGGCCACCGGGGATGCGGCCATCCGCGAAACGGTGGCGGCGGCCCTGGCGATTGCCAAGCATGCCTCCGAGGATGAGTGTGCCGGCCTGGCCGATGCAGCGCTGATGGCTCGCGAGCTGCCCGAGCTGGATCTCTATCATCCCTGGTCGATCAGCCCTGAGCAGGCCATCGAACGGGCGCTTGAGTGCGAAGCGGCAGCATTTGCCACGGACGGGCGGATCAAGAATGCCGATGGCAGTACCCTCAATACCCATCAGGGCTGCCGGGTCTACGGCAACAGTCAGGGCTTTGTCGGTGGCTATGCCAGTACCCGGCATAGCCTGAGCTGCGTGATGATTGCCGAGGATGGCGGGCAGATGCAGCGCGACTACTGGTACGACGTCAGTCGTCAGGGCGAGTTGCTGGCCGACCCGGCGAGCATCGGCCGGCGCGCCGCGGAGCGTGCGGTCAGTCGCCTGGGCTCGCGTCCGGTGCCGACCTGCGAGGTGCCGGTGCTGTTCGCTGCGGAGCTGGCTGGCGGTTTGTTCGGTCATTTTCTCGCCGCTATTTCCGGTGGCAACCTGTATCGCCATTCCTCCTTTCTGGAGGGTGCGCTGGGTGAGCCGCTGTTCCCCAGCTGGCTGACCCTCGACGAACGCCCCCATCTGCCTCGCGCCCTGGGCAGTGCCAGTTTCGATGGGGACGGGCTGGCCACCTATGCCAAGCCCTTTGTCGCCGATGGCGAACTGGTCTCCTATGTGCTGGGCACCTATTCCGGGCGCAAGCTGGGCATGCCCAGTACCGCCAACGCCGGCGGTGTACACAACCTGTTTGTCAGCCATGGTGTTGAGGATCAGCAAGCACTGCTCAAACGCATGGGGCGCGGCTTGCTGGTAACCGAGCTAATGGGCCAGGGCCTGAACCTGGTGACCGGTGACTATTCCCGTGGCGCCGCCGGCTTCTGGGTGGAAAACGGCGAGATCCAGTTCCCGGTGCAGGAGGTGACCATTGCCGGCAACCTGCGCGACATGTTCAAGCAGATTATCGCGGTGGGCAGTGATCTGGAGCTGCGCAGCAATATCCGCAGCGGTTCGGTGCTGATCGAGCGGATGACGGTGGCTGGCAGTTAACTGGGGCAGGGCGGACAGCGTTGTTCGTCCTACAGCTCGAACTATTCGCCTTCGTCGAAGTAGTTGTTGATCAGCTCGCAGAGCGCCTGCAGCGCCTGATCATCCTGTTCACCCTCGGTATGCAGGTGGATGACGCTGCCCTTGCCGGCAGCGAGCATCATCACCGCCATGATGCTCTTGCCATCCACCAGGTCTGCGGCGCTACGACCTACGCGAACCTGGCAGGGAAAGCGCCCGGCAACGCCAACAAACTTGGCGGCTGCGCGCGCATGCAGGCCCAGCTTGTTGATGATGGTGATTTCGCAGGCGGGCATCGCGGCAATTCCTTAACTGAGGTCGCGGTGGCGAGTCTGAACGTTTTTCAGGATGGGCTTGAGGGTTTCGCCCAGGCGATTGGCCAGGTACACCGAGCGGTGATGGCCGCCCGTACAGCCGATGGCGATGGTCACGTAGGCGCGATTGCTGGCGGCAAAGCGCGGCAGCCACTTGTTCAGGTAGGCGAGGATGTCCTGAAACATTTCCTCGACATCGGCCTGGGCGGCCAGGTAGTCGATTACCGGTTGGTCGAGGCCCGAGTAGTCGCGCAGGTCCGGTTTCCAATAGGGGTTGGGCAGGCAGCGCACATCGAATACCAGGTCGGCATCCACCGGCATGCCGCGCTTGAAACCGAAGGACTCCACCAGAAAGGCCGTACCCGGTTCCGGCTGGTTGAGCAGGCGCAGCTTGAGGCTGTCACGCAACTGGTAGAGGTTGAGGTGGGTGGTGTCGATTTTAAGGTCGGCCAGATCGATGATCGGCCCCAACAACAAACTCTCGTCGGCGATGGCTTCGGCCAGCGAGCGGGTCTCGTTGGTTAGCGGGTGGCGCCGGCGGGTTTCCGAGAAGCGCTTGAGCAGGGTCTCTTCATCGGCATCCAGATAGATCACGTCACACTGGATATGCCGGGCACGTACTTCCTGAAGCAGCTCGGGGAAGCGCTTGAGCTGGCTGGGCAGGTTGCGTGCATCGATGGACACGGCAACCTGGGGGTGTAGCAGCTCGGTGTTGAGCAGGGCGCGCTCTGCCAGCTCGGGCAGCAGAACGGCCGGCAGGTTGTCGATGCAATAGAAGCCGTTGTCTTCCAGTACATCCAGGGCGGTGCTTTTCCCCGAGCCGGAGCGGCCGCTGACAATCACCAGGCGCATGCTCAGCCTCGATCGAGTTGGCTTTGCGTATCGACCACTACCTGATATAGCGCTTCGTTGCTCTGGGCCGTGCGCAGGCGCTCGCGTACATCCACGCGGTCAAGCATGCTGGCGATCTGACGCAGCAGTTCCAGATGAGCATCGGTGGCCGCTTCCGGTACCAGCAGAACGAAGAGTAGATCAACCGGTGCGCCATCGATGGCATCGAAATCAACCGCTGACTCCAGTTTGAGTACGGCACTGATCGGGCTGCTGCAGCCAGGCAGGCGGCAGTGGGGAATGGCAATGCCGTTGCCAAAGCCGGTGGAACCGAGCTTTTCGCGGGCAATCAGGCTTTCGAAGATGGCCTGGGCATCCAGATCCGGCAACTCACGGGCCACCAGATTGGCAATCTGTTCGAGAACACGCTTCTTGCTGCCACCCGGCACGTTCACCCGGGAACGGCCGGGGGTCAGTATGGTTTCAAGTCGGATCATAGGAGGGAGGACGAGGTCAGCGGGCCATGGCGCCCTGTTGACGTTCGAGCTGTTTTTCCTTGTGCTTGATGAGTTGTCGATCGAGTTTGTCGGTCAGCAGGTCGATGGCTGCGTACATGTCTTCGTGTTCGGCGTTGGCGACCACCTCGCCGCCGGCAATGTGCAGGGTGGCTTCGATTTTCTGCTTGAGCTTCTCGACCTCCATGATGACTTGCACATTGGTGATCTTGTCGAAGTGGCGCTCCAGTCGGCCGAGTTTTTCGCCGATATAGGTGCGCAGGGCGTCGGTCACATCCAGTTGATGTCCACTGATGTTGACTTGCATACCGCTTTCTCCTTGTTGCCGTGTAGTAACAAGCAGGCTGGTGGCCTGCCGCCGGAACACTGTGGCGCAGAAAACCCGGGTGCGGCTGGGCACTGTCGTGGGCGCTTTTAGGCAGTATGGCTGCTTTCAGAAAAGTGCGCTGTCGGGCATGTGCTCTGTTCGCGTTGCGGTTTCCTTTTCGTGCCGCCTTACATCAGTCGCTTGCGTTCGCTGGAGGGCGCTATGCCGAGGGACTCCCGGTACTTGGCGACTGTGCGGCGGGCTACTTGAATGCCCTGTGCCTCCAGTAAACCAGCGATCTTGCTGTCGCTCAACGGCTTTTTCGCATTTTCCGCAGCGACCAGTTTCTTGATGATGGCGCGGATCGCGGTGGACGAGCACTCGCCCCCTTCGGAGGTGCTGACGTGGCTGGAGAAGAAGTATTTCAGCTCGTAAATACCCCGTGGGGTGTGCATGAATTTCTGCGTGGTAACCCGGGAAATGGTCGACTCGTGCATGCCCACCGCTTCGGCGATATCGTGCAGCACCAGAGGCTTCATGGCTTCGTCGCCGTAGTCGAGGAAGCCGCGCTGGTGCTCGACGATCTGCGTGGCGACCTTCATCAGGGTTTCATTGCGGCTTTGCAGACTCTTGATAAACCAGCGCGCCTCCTGCAACTGGTTGCGCATAAAGGTGTTGTCGGCACTGGAGTCGGCGCGTTTGACGAAGCCGGCGTATTGCGGGTTGACCCGCAGGCGCGGCATCGCTTCCTGGTTCAGCTCCACCAGCCAGCGGTCGTTGTGCTTACGTACGATGACGTCAGGCACCACATATTCGGGTTCGCTCGATTCGATCTGCGAGCCGGGGCGCGGGTTGAGGCGCTGGATCAGTTCGATGACCTGCTTGAGCTCATCTTCCTTGAGTTTCATGCGCCGCATCAGCTGACTGTAGTCACGGCCCCCGAGCAGGTCGAGATAGTCATTGGCCAGGCGCTGGGCTTCACTCAGCCAGGGTGTGTTGGCGGGCAACTGGCGCAGTTGCAGAAGCAGGCACTCGCCCAGGTTGCGTGCGGCAATCCCGGCGGGTTCGAACTGCTGAATGCGGTGCAGCACGGCCTCGATTTCATCCAGTTCGATATCCAGCTCGGGGTCGAAGGCCTCCAGCACCTCTTCCAGGGTTTCTTCCAGGTAACCCTGCTGATTAATGCAGTCGATCAGAGTGACCGCAATCAGCCGGTCCTTGTCCGACATGGGCGCCAGGTTGAGTTGCCAGAGCAGGTGGCTGTGCAGGCTCTCGCCGCTGGAGGTGCGGGTGGTGAAGTCCCACTCATCGTCATCGTTGCTGCTGCTGGGCAGGCTGCTGGCGCTGGTCTGGTAGATGTCTTCCCAGGCAGTGTCGACGGGCAGTTCGTTGGGGATGCGCTCGTTCCACTCGCCGTCTTCCAGGTTGTCCACGGTCTGGGTGGTTTCCTGATAACTGGTGTCCTGGTACGGCTGTTCCTGTTGTTCGCCGGCGGCAGCCGCTTCCGCGCCATCCGCCATGGGGTCTGAATTGTCGAAGTCGTCGCCGTCTTCCTGGCGTTCGAGCATCGGATTGGATTCCAGTGCCTCCTGGATTTCCTGTTGCAGGTCCAGGGTCGACAGTTGGAGGAGGCGGATGGCCTGTTGCAGCTGCGGGGTCATCGTCAGCTGCTGGCCCATCTTTAGGACTAGCGATGGTTTCATTGCAGACCTTAATTAACCGGCGCTTGTGCGCAATCCACTACAGAGCGCCGAGGCGCCACAAGGAAGCAAATTATATGCCCGAATCTGCGCTGTTTTGCCAGCGCTTGCAACTCTATCTGTGCGTGGCCTTGTCTGGGGCGGCGGCGCTGACGCCATACCTGTGGCTGGGCATGTGGCGCGCGCAGCCTGGGTAGGGGCTTACAGGCGGAACTCGTGCCCCAGGTAGACTTCCTTGACCGTTTGGTTGGCCAGGATGGCTTCGGCGTCGCCTTCAGCGATCAGTTGGCCATCGCTGACAATATAGGCGGTTTCGCAGATATCCAGGGTTTCTCGTACGTTGTGATCGGTGATCAGAATGCCGATGCCCTTGGATTTGAGGTGATGGATGATCTGTTTGATGTCGCCGACCGAGATCGGGTCAACCCCGGCGAAGGGCTCGTCGAGCAGGATGAATTGAGGGTTGGTCGCCAGGGCGCGGGCGATTTCCACGCGGCGTCGTTCACCACCCGACAGGCTCATGCCAAGGTTGTCGCGGATATGGCTGATATGAAATTCCTGCAGCAGGTTTTCCAGTTCGTGGCGACGCGCATTGCTATCGAGATCTTTACGGGTCTCAAGGATGGCCATGATGTTGTCGGCCACGGACAGCTTGCGGAAGATCGAGGCTTCCTGGGGCAGGTAGCCGATGCCGGCCTGGGCGCGGCCATGCATAGGTTTGTGGCTGACATCCAGATCGTCGATCAGTACGCGGCCCTGGTCGGCCTGGACCAGGCCGACGATCATGTAGAAGCAGGTGGTCTTGCCGGCACCATTGGGGCCGAGCAGGCCAACGATCTGACCGCTGTCGATGCTCAGGCTGACGTCACGTACCACCTGGCGGCCCTTGTAGCTCTTGGCCAGGTGTTGGGCTTTCAATGTGGCCATGCTTACTCTGCCTGCTGGTCGGCGGGTTTGTTCTTCGGCTGGATCACCATGTCGATACGCGGGCGCGGTGCGGTGATGTTGCTGCCAGTGGCGCGGCCGGCGTTGACGATCTGGCGGCGGGTGTCGTAAACAATCTTCTCGCCTTCGAAGGTGTTGCCTTCCTGGATCACCTTGGCCTGATCGATCAGGACGATGCGCTCGTTGGCGGCAAAGTACTGGATGGTCAGGCCGTAGGCCTTGACGATCTGCTTGTCGGTAGCCGGCAGTTGTTCGTAATAGGCGGGCTTGCCTACGGAGGTGAACACGTCCACATCACCGGCCGGGGTTTGGGTGATGGTAACCGTATCGCCGGTGATCTTCAGGGTGCCCTGGGTAATGATCACGTTACCGCGGTAAACGGCCACGCCCTGCTTGTCATCCAGTTCCGCGCTGTCTGCCTGAATGCGGATCGGCTGCTCACGATCAGAGGGCAGGGCCCAGGCACTGGCACTGATCAGGGCGGCGCCCAGGCTGAACAGAAGGGGGAGGGTGTTAACGAGCCTCATGCTGACCTCTTACATTGGACAGCAGGAGCATCCTGCCGTCATTCAAGTACGCTTTCATTCCTTGTGCCGTGGTCACCCCATTGGCAGCGTCGATTCTAACGGCTTGCCGGGTCTGCGCATATTCCTTCTCGGGGAATACGGTCAGGCGGCTGGTGGTGAGAATGGTGGGGCGGCCTTTTTCGTCGGTGCGGTCGATGCGCACCTGGTCGATCAGCTCGACTTCGCTGCCGCCGGGGGCCACTTCGGCGAGCTCGCTGCGGATGTTCCAGGGCAGCTCGGTGCCGCGGTACAGGGTCAGGCGTGGCTGGGTGACAAAGGTGATATCGCTGGTCTGGACGTGCTCGGTATTCTCGGCCAGTAGCTGATAATGCAGCTTGCCGTCCGCCATGTATTGCACGGTAGTGGTGTTGCGGGCATAGAAATCGATGGCGGTATCGGCGCTGCCTGTGCCGGCCTGTTGGGAAAAGCTCTCGGGGCTGATATTCCAGTAGCCGAGCGCAGCCAGAAGCAGGGTGATGGCGGCGAATAAGGCGTAGTTCATCAATTTGCGCGGCATGGTCAGCTCTACAGGTAGTCGGCTTGGGCGGTTTCCAGGGTGCCCTGGGCGGCCATGATCAGCTCGCAGAACTCGCGCGCGGCACCTTCGCCCCCTCGGGCCTGGGTTACGCCGTGAGCGTGCTGGCGAACAAAGGCATCGGCACTGGCCACGGCCATGCCCAGGCCGACACGGCGGATCACCGGCAGGTCCGGCAGGTCGTCGCCCAGGTAGGCCACTTGATCATAGGAAAGGCCCAATTCGCCGAGCAGTTCATCGAGGACCACCAACTTGTCCTCGCGGCCTTGATACAGGTGCTGAATGCCCAGGTTCTGGGCGCGGCGCTCGACCACAGGGGTCTTGCGCCCGCTGATGATGGCGGTGCGCACCCCGGAGTTGATCAGCATCTTGATGCCATGACCGTCCAGGGTGTTGAAGGTCTTGAATTCGCTGCCGTCGACCAGGAAATAGAGCTTGCCGTCGGTGAGCACGCCGTCTACATCGAAGATGGCCAGTTTTACCGCGCGGGCGCGTTGCTGCAGATCGCTGTTCATTACATGACTCCGGCGCGCAACAGGTCGTGCATGTTGAGGGCGCCGACAGGGCGGTCCTCGGCATCCACTACCACGAGGGCGCTGATCTTGTGGTCTTCCATGATTTTCAGGGCTTCGGCGGCGAGCATGTCGGCGCGGGCAGTCTTGCCGTGGGGGGTCATGACGGCATCGATGCTGGCATCACGAACGTCGACGCCCTTGTCCAGGGCGCGGCGCAGGTCGCCGTCAGTAAAGATGCCGGCCAGGGCGCCATCGGCCTCGGTGACCACGGTCATGCCCAGCCCCTTCCGGGTCATTTCCAGCAGGGCGTCGCGCAGGGAGGTGCCGCGTTGCACGCAGGGCAGGCCTGTGCCGCTGTGCATGACATTTTCCACCTTGAGCAGCAGGCGGCGACCCAGTGCGCCGCCCGGGTGGGAGAACGCGAAGTCTTCGGCAGTAAAACCGCGGGCCTCCAGCAGGGCGATGGCCAGGGCGTCGCCCAGCACCAGGGATGCCGTGGTGGAGGAAGTCGGGGCCAGATTCAGTGGGCAGGCCTCCTGGCTGACACGGGCGTCCAGATTGACCTCGGCAGCCTTGGCCAGGGGGGAGTCGGGGTTGCCGGTCATGCTGATCAGGGTGATGCCCAGGCGTTTGATCAGGGGCAGCAGGGTGACGATTTCGCTGGTGGAACCCGAGTTGGACAGGGCCAGAACCACGTCGTCGCGGGTGATCATGCCCATATCGCCGTGACTGGCTTCAGCCGGGTGCACGAAGAAGGCCGTGGTGCCGGTGCTGGCCAGGGTGGCGGCGATCTTGTTGCCGATATGCCCGGACTTGCCCATGCCGACCACCACCACGCGGCCCTTGCTGGCCAGCAAAATCTCGCAGGCGCGAACGAAGTCGCCGTTGATGCGCGCCAGTAGATCTTCAATCGCCTCAAGTTCAAGGCGGATGGTGCGTTGTGCGGACTGGATCAGTTCGTGGGGCTGGCTCATACGCTTGTTGAGGCCTGTATAGAAACTAAAGCCGCTGATTATAGCGGCAAAGCAGGGCAGGATCGCCAGGGGATGTTGTGGATGTCATCAGTGGTTGCATCTTGGATATTGGGCGTGAAATGGCGCGGTGGTATAGTTCGCAGCCATTTTCGGCCAGCTTGCCGGCGCAGGTGTCCTTTTTCCGGGGTTTTGCGTCTCTCATGCATGCTTTATACAAGGAGTCCAGATGAGTGCCGAGAACCCCTACGCAGTTGAGCTGAAAGGCCTCAGCTTCAAGCGTGGCGAACGGGATATTTTCAAGGATGTGGACCTGTCCATCCTGCGTGGCAAGGTTACGGGCATCATGGGGCCCTCCGGCTGCGGCAAGACCACGTTGTTACGCCTGATTGCCGCCGAGCTCAAGCCAAGCCAGGGCGAAGTCTGGGTCAATGGGGTGAATCTGCCCACGCTGTCGCGTACCGAGCTCTTCGACATGCGCAAGCAGATGGGAGTGCTGTTCCAGAGCGGTGCCTTGTTTACCGATCTTGACGTATTCGAGAACGTGGCTTTTCCGCTGCGGGTGCACACCAAGCTGCCGGACGAGATGATTCGCGACATCGTGCTGATGAAACTGCAGGCCGTGGGGCTGCGCGGCGCGGTCGAGTTGATGCCCGATGAGCTGTCCGGGGGCATGAAACGGCGCGTGGCCCTGGCCCGAGCCATTGCCCTGGACCCGCAGATCCTGATATATGACGAGCCCTTTGTCGGCCAGGACCCCATTGCCATGGGGGTCCTGGTGCGGCTGATTCGCCTGCTCAACGATGCCCTGGGGATTACCAGTATCGTGGTGTCCCATGATTTGGCCGAGACAGCCAGTATTGCCGACTACATCTATGTAGTAGGGGATACCCAGGTGTTGGGTCACGGTACGCCGGACGAGCTGATGAATTCGGAAAACCCACGTATTCGTCAATTCATGCAAGGTACGCCTGATGGGCCAGTACCCTTCCATTATCCCGCGGAGAATTACCGCGACGATCTGTTGGGGGCGCGTTGATGCGTAGAACATCTGTGCTTGAGCGTGTGCGCCTGTTCGGTCAGGCGGGTATTGATGTGGTGGCCACTCTGGGGCGCTCGGTGTTGTTTTTGCTGCACTCGCTGTTGGGGCGTACGGCGACCGGCAATGGTTTTCAGCTGCTGGTCAAACAGCTCTATTCGGTAGGGGTGATGTCCCTGGCGATTATCGTCGTGTCCGGTGTGTTTATCGGCATGGTGCTGTCGTTGCAGGGCTACAGCATTCTCAGTCAATACGGCTCCGAGCAGGCCGTG
>JBFHPI010000001.1:0-28724 GCA_041592855.1 Pseudomonas sp. | reverse complement strand
TGCGCGACGTTAAAAATTTCCCCGGCAGTTTTCGGGTACTTGGAGTTGGCCTGGCGCATGATCGAAATTCTGGTAGGCAGTCTGAGTGGTGTGTGGGGGTTTACCGAGGCGGTGGAAACCAAGGCGCCTGCACCCGGTACCGTCAATATTACCCAGCCCGTTACGGCCATGCCGTTGCGCGAGTCTGTGGTGATTGAACCGCTGAGCCAGCAACAGTTTCGCAATGTGATTCGGCAAGCCTATGACTACAGCTGCGGATCAGCGGCTCTGACCACCCTGTTGGATTATTTCCTCGGTCGTAACCTGGAGGAGCGTCAGGTTATGGAAGGCCTGCTGCATTTCGGTGAGGCCGACAAGATCGTCGAGCGCCGTGGCTTTTCCCTGCTGGACATGAAGCGTTTCGTCACCGCGCTGGGCTACAAGAGCGGTGGTTTTCGCGCCAGTTTCAATGACCTGGCCAGCCTTGAGCATCCGGCCATCGTGCCGATCGAGTACGCTGGATTTAAGCACTTCGTGGTGGTGCGCGACGTCTACAACGACCATGTGTTTGTGGCCGATCCGGCCCTGGGCAATATCAGTTTTACCCGTACCCGCTTTGAAGAAGTCTGGGATCAGAATGTGCTGTTTGTGATCTTTCCAAATGGCAATGAACCGCCCAGCGCCCTGGCCTTGAGCGAGCGCGACCTGCGTCTGGTGGATGATCGTACTGTCAGCCTGTTGGCCTTTCGGGAGTTTCCCCAGATCAGCAAATTTATCGACAACCAGGCCACCGAGTTGGGCTCCGGTGGTGACATTCAGTACATACGTCGCAAGTAATTGCCCGGCATAACAATAATTATTGGGGGCTGTGCCAATGAGGGTTGCAAGTGGTATTTGGCTGGCCACGTTGATGTGGGCCTGCAGCGCTGCCGTGAGTGCCGAGCAGGCCTCGGTGGAGCAGGCGCGCGATGCGCTGAGCAAGCAGGAAGACGATGCCGATAGTGCCAAGGCCCTGGAGGAGGTCTTTCAGGCTGCGGAGAAAAGCTACACCCTGCTCAAACAGGGTGAGCGTACCCTGACCTACGGTTTTGATTATTCCCTGGTCCGCGACACGGTGATCGAGACGGTGCGTACCGGCAATAACATCTTCAGTGTGGTCGGCCAGAGTGAGGCGCAGCATACCTTCACCAACTCCTTCACCTTCGACTACGGCGTATGGGACAACCTGACCTTCAGCATGCGCCTGCCCCTGGTGGCCAAGTACGACACCGAGCGGGATCTGAATGCCTACAGCCTCGGCGATATTTCCGCCAGCCTGCGCTGGCAGCCCTGGAATGCGGCGCGCGGCAAGCCGGTGACCACCCTCTATGCCACTCTGGGCTTGCCTACCGGTGACAGCCCCTACGACATCAATACGCAGAGCGATCTGTCTACCGGCAGTGGCGCCTACAGCCTGGGGGTCGGGGCCAACGTCTCCTACCTGATCGATCCGGTGGTGCTGTTCGGTTCGCTGGGCTACACCTACAACCTGCCGATCAAGGGGATAGGTCAGGTGCGCGGCGGGCGTTTGCTGGAAGAAGTCGATCCCGGCTCCAGCTTCTCCCTGAGCATGGGCTTTGCCTATGCCCTGTCCTATGACGTGTCGCTGGCCACCTCTTATCAGATGAGTCATTCCCTGAAGCCGACCTTTACCTTTGCCGATGGCGAGCTTGAGGGCCGGGGGCAGACCAGCGCGGTCATGAACTTCTCCCTGGGGCTGCGTACCTCGCCGGAGCGTATCGTCAACGTCAATGCCGGCTTCGGTATGACCGAAGATTCACCCGATGTGCTACTGGGCTTTTCCATGCCTTTGGACATCAAAGGGCTCAAGCCTCAATAGCCGCGGGTGATGATCGAATGAATACGTCAATCTCGCCGCTGGCTCAGGCGGTTGCCGGAGTGTTGTTGCTTGCTGCCAGCAGCGCCCAGGCGCAACTGGCGCAAAACCTCACCATCGGCAGCCCCAAGGCCATGGCCCTGGGCAATGCGGTGACCGCGGATTTTACCGGGGTGGATTCTGTGCACTACAACCCGGCGGCCCTGACCAAGCTCAAGGGGCGGCAGACCACGGTCAAGTTCATCACCGGGGTGATGGATATTCGCGCCGATTTCGATGCGCCGGCGGACTACGGCAGCAACTTCCTTGGCTTGAGCAACGACAGCGTGGCCAACTCCAGCAGCAAGGCCAGTGCCGCCATGATGTACCTGCCTGGGGTGGGGGGCGCCACTGAGCTGCCCATGCTGTTTGCCCCCCTGGCGGGCCTGTCGATCAACCCGCCAGGTTCCAAGTTGACCTTTGCCACCAATATGTACACGCCCCAGGCGTTGGGCTTTGCCCGGGATGACAATGACCCGGGGCGTTATCAGGGCAAGGAGCTGGTCATGCAGCGTTTGACCTACTTCTCGCCGTCATTGGCCTACCAGGTTAATGATGAGTTGTCGGTCGGCTTGTCCGTTGGCTTTTCCCATCAGGCCATGGCTTTGAACCAGGACTTCCGCGCGCCGGGCATTCTGACCGGCTTTGTCGGTGTGGCTCAGGATGCACTGTGTATCGTTGATGGCAACCCCTTCGAGATCTTTCTGAATATCTGTGGCGGTGAACTGGGGCCCTTTACCGATATTGCCAATATCGATATCGACATGCAGCAGACCCTGTCACCAACCTGGAACGTCGGTTTTCTCTGGGAGCCCAATGACTGGTTTGCCTTGGGTGCGGTCTACCAGAGCGAGGCCAAGACGCGTCTGAAAGGGCGCTATGTAGTGGACTATTCCGAAGACTGGCAGGGTTTCTGGCAGGGTCTGGATGCCTCTTTTATCGGTGCGGTGTTCAGCAGCCTGACCCCGGACGGGTTATTCAGCAAAGAAACCGGTAACGTCGCCATGGACATGACTTACCCGGCGCATTTTGCTGCGGGGATCAAGCTCAAACCCCACTCGCGCTGGCAGATCAACCTGGATGTGAAATGGACCGACTACGCGGCCTGGGACAAGTTTGAGCTGGAGTTTGATCGGCAGCTGGATGTCCTGACCATTGCCAAGCTGTTCTCGCCGCAGAATGCCACCTCCACCAGCATCATCCTGGACCGTGGTTATGAGTCGGTATGGAGCTGGGCGGTGGGGGTGGAGTACCAGGTCAATGATCGCCTGAGCCTGCGCATGGGCTATGAACCGCGGCCCTCGGCGATTCCCGCCAACAAGGCCGATGTATTGGCTCCGCTGGGCGATGCCCACCTCTATGGACTGGGCCTGGGTTATCAGTGGGACAAGGATACGGTGATCGATGTGGGCTTCAACTACCTGGTGAGCAAGCAGGAAATTCCGGCGCGTTCCAGTTGTAACGTCAACTGCTCCAGCATCGACAGCATGGTCTACAACCCCTACGCTGACCTGGATATTTCCACCAGCGTGAAGGCCTATGTGCTGGCCTTGACCTATCGCACCACCTTCTAGGGCATCGCCATGCGCACCCTTCTCTATCTCAGCTGTTTGCTCTTGTATGCCGGTACGTTGCAGGCTGGTGGCCGCTATCTGACCTGGGTGGATGAGCAGGGGCGGGTGCATAACAGCTTTGTCGATCAGGACTTCAGCCGTTATCGCCTGCAGGCGGAGCAGCGTATCAGCCAGAGCAACCAAACCCGTCTTGGGCAGGGCGGCAGCTGGCCGCGGCAGGACAGTGCCAGTGAAAGCAAGCGGCGCTATTTCACCTGGGTCGATGCCAGCGGCAATCTGCACAACAGCTTCCATGCCGGCAGCCAGTTGCAGCCCGATCCCCGTGACGGGGTGTTGGCCAGTGGCGAATCGATGAGTGATTACATCAGTTCCGATGTATTGGAGGGGCGCTCATTCGAGCGCGGCGAAGGCGATGGCCGCTACTACACCTGGGTGGATGATCAGGGGCGGACCCGCAATTCCTACCTGCCGCAGGCTCGCAATCAGGGGGCGGCCGCGGCGCCGACCGCTCAGGGTAGCTACAGCGAAGGGCGGGAAATTGCCTTTGCCGGCAAGCCCGTGCTGCTGCCAGGCCTGGACGGCCAGCCAACTCCTGCCATGCAGGCGTTGTTGGCCGCTAGTCAGGCGCGCGATGACGGTCCCTATCAGTCCCTGCTAACGCATTGTTGCGGTCAACTGGCCGAGGCGAGTTTTACCGAGTTAAGCGGTGCAGAACCCCGCTATGAAGAGCTCAATCGCTTTTCCCCACGCCTGGATTTCCCCATGGGCAGCAGTTATTACGCGGCCCTGCGCTTGCCTGCTGCGCGCACGGAGTACGGTTTGCGCGTGCGCAGTTTTGCCAACAAGCAGCTGGTTTACCCCTCGTTGCTGTTTCTCGATGAAAGCAAGCAACCGACTCGCCTGATCAGCGATGCGGTGTACAAGCTGCACCCCGAGACCTGGCACCGCTATGCCTTTATCGAGGGCACGGTCAAGGTCAGACCGGGCGAGCGTTATGTCTTGCTGCTGACCACCGAAGATGACCGTAACCGTCAGACCCTGGATAACAAGCCCTTCAAGCGCCCCCTGCAGGATCTCGACATCAATGATGCGGGCATGCAGGCCCATGCCCATGTGGAAGAAGGCGCCTTCGAACTGGCCATCGTGCGCTGAGGAGGCAGGCATAAAAATACCCGGCGAGCCGGGCATTTTTATGGGTTGAGTGCTAGTCAGATCTGCGCAATGGGCACATGGCCAAAGCACTGCTGGGCAAAGCGCATTCGCTCTTCCGGGCTTTCCTGAATGCCTTTGCGCTTGAGTTCAGCCAGGCGTGCTTCCACGGCATGGGTGCGTTTGGTCAGGCCGCAGTCGTTGGCGATCTGGATATTCAGACCGGGGCGGGCGTTGAGTTCCAGAATCAGCGGGCCTTTTTCCTGGTCCAGCACCATGTCCACGCCGATATAGCCCAGGCCGCACAACTCGTAACAACCCGCGGCAAGTTTCATAAAGCCGTCCCAATTGGGCAGTTGTACGCCATCTACCGCGTTGGCGGTGTCCGGGTGCTTGCTGATCTTGTTGTTCAGCCAGGTACCGCGCAGGGTTACCCCGGTGGCCAGGTCCACACCCACGCCAATGGCGCCTTGGTGCAGGTTGGCCTTGCCGTTGGACTGGCGGGTCGGCAAGCGCAGCATGGCCATTACCGGGTAGCCCATCAGCACGATAATACGGATGTCCGGCACGCCTTCGTAGCTGATGCTTTTGAAGATCGGGTCGGGAATCACCCGGTACTCGATCAGCGCCCGATCACGGTGGCCGCCCAAAGAATAGAGCCCGGAGAGGATGCTGGAGATCTGCTGCTCGATTTCCTCGTGGCTGATGATCTTGCCGGAGACCGTCTTGTAGCGTTCCTCGAAACGGTCGGCGACCACCAGAATACCGTCGCCGCCAGCCCCCTGGGCTGGCTTGACGACGAAGTCGGTGCGCCCGCCAATGATTGATTCGAGCTTGTCGATTTCCTTCTCGGTGGAAATCACCCCGTACATCTGCGGCACGTGAATACCAGCCTCGATGGCGCGCTGCTTGGTGATGATCTTGTCATCGACAATGGGATACAGGTGCCGTTTGTTGTACTTCAGCACATAGTCGGCATTACGCCGGTTGATACCCATGATGCCCTTGGCTTCAAGGGCCCTCCATCTCTTGATCAGACCGAACATGACATTAGTCCTTGAGGAAGGCTTTGAAGCGGAACAGTTCGGTCAGGCGATAGCCGCGGTAGCGACCCATTGCCAGCATAAAGCCCACCAGAATCATCAATACGGCCGGGAAGGTGAAAATGAAGTACACCAGCTCCGGAACGCTCATCAGCAGATGGGCGAGGGTGGCAGCAAACAGGGTGCCGAGAGCAACCTTGAAGGCATGACTGCCGCCGCGCTCTTCCCAGGTAATCGACAGGCGCTCGATGGTCATGGTCAGAATCACCATGGGGAACAGTGCCACCGACAGGCCACGCTCGAGCCCCAGTTTGTGGCTGAACAGGCTGATGGTGGCAATCAGCACCACGACAAAGGTCAGCACCACCGACAGACGCGGCAGCATCTGCAATTTCAGATGCTCCAGATAGGAGCGCAGCGAAAGCCCCAGGGTGGTGATGACGGTGAACAGGAAGATACCGAAGCCCAGCTGGGTTTCACGGAAGGCCAGGGCGATCAGCACCGGGGTAAAGGTGCCGAGGGTTTGCAAACCACCCAGGTTGCGCAGAATCAGGATCACCAGCACGCCGATGGGGATGACGATCATGATCTGGAAGGTCTGCTGGGTAGACAGTGGCAGACCGTACAGGGAGTACTCGAGGAAGTCGGCGTCGGTGTTTTCGTCAGTCAGCTTGGCCAGGCGAATGGCGTTCATTTCGCTGTTATTCAGGCTGAAGCTGACCTGCGCCTGGCGTCCGCCTTCCAGATTGACCAGGGGTTCATCGCCCGTCCACCAGACCAGGCGGTCGGCCGGCAGGCCCTGTTGCCCGGATTCCGGATGGAAATACAGCCACTGCTCGCCATTGAAGCTGCGCAGCCACAGTTCAGGGCTCTGCTGGGTTTCGGCCACCAGGCGAATGGTATGCAGACGCTCCATCGGTACATGGGCGATGGACAGCAACAGTTCGATGACCCGCGCCTTGTTGACCGGTGAGTTGTCGCCACCCAGCAGCAGCTTGACGTTGTCATCGTTGCGGTTGTTGACCCGCTTGATGGTCTCGCTGATAAAGGTTTCGACGTCCGCCGAGTGCTGACGGATGGGGGCCAGCAGGGCATCGGCAGCAATCTTCTCGGGGCCTTCGAGGGGAATTCGCTCACGGAAGATCGGGCCTCGGGCCTTGGTCTGCTCATCGCTATAACGCTTGGTCAATACCAGGCGGTAATAAAGGGTCTGCTTGCCGTTGGCACGACGTGAGGACCACGTCACCTTGCGGTTGCCGTCGGCACGGTTGACGCTCACCCCGTAATTATTGGAGATAAAGCTTTCATTGAGGCTGACGTAGTCCTGATTCAGTGGCGGCACGAACATCTGCAGTTTTACCGGCTCGCGCGGGGTCGCCAGAAATTCGACCTTGGCGTCGATATTCCACAGGTCATCGGTTTCATCTTCGGTCACCGGAATGCCGAGGATAAATATCTGGTAGCCAGTGATCAGCACGCCCAGGCTCACCAGAAGAAAAATCAGGATTTTCAGATGCAGATTAAGAGAGCGCATGGGCGTTACTCATCAGGGGTTGCGTCAGGGGTGCAGTCAGGTTTGCCCGCTGCATATTTAAGACTGGGGTCGACCAGTGCAGTAAAGCGTTTCAAGGCTTCCGAACCAATCAGAAGCGGGTATTGGAAGGCACTGCGGTCGGTAAGGTTCACTTCAATATTCTGCAGCGAGCGGCCCATGCAAATATCCATTTCGATCACGGGGCGAGCGGTATAGGTCTTGTTTTCCTCTGGATCATAGTCGCCGGCACGGCGCTTGATCTTGCTGATACGTGCCAGTGGTCGTTCGATAGGGTGGCTGTGGGCTTCATCAATGGCCAGGTAGAAACGCACCCAGGGTTCACCATCACGTTTGAATCGTTTGATATCTCGCGCACTCAGCGAGGCAGTCTTGGCACCTGTGTCGAGTTTAGCCGCCAATTGCAGGTCGAGGTCAAACAGGCGGACATATTCATTGAGGCCGTAAACCGTCTTGTCTGTGGCAGCGTTCAGGCCTGAGGTTGCGCATAGCAGCCCCAGCAAGAGTAAAGAAAGTGCAGAGTGTTTGAGAGTCATAAGACCTGATCGTTACCGCGACTTAGAACATTCAGGTTAGCAAGCTGGGATGGACGAATGCAGCTTCTTGTCAATCCAGTGGTAGGGGTGCTTTAAGGCTGCGCATTCTAGCATGGGCTTTTTTAGCTGCGACAGGCGCTTATGAAGGATTTTGCAAGTAACCTCGCGCGCTATTGGCCATAGGTCTAGATCAAATATTGTCGACAATAGCCTCTTCATGTTTGACATTAACCGCCTTGAGGCGTAGTTTTTTGGACTAAATAAATGGCTGGTGTCGACAGTTATGTTGGAAGAGTCTCTCGTTGCCGAGGCCGCGAGCCTGGATAGTGAAACCCTCTCCGAGCACGTTTTTCGACGTATTCAGGCGGCTATCGTGAAGGGCGAGATCGCTCCCGGCAGCAAGATTTCCGAACCCGAGCTGGCGCGTACCTACGGCATCAGCCGTGGCCCCCTGCGCGAGGCGATTCATCGTCTGGAAGGGCAGCGCCTGCTGGTGCGCATTCCCCATGTCGGGGCGCGGGTGGTGTCACTGTCCCATGACGAGCTGATCGAGCTGTACGAGATCCGCGAATCACTGGAGGGCATGGCCTGTCGCCTGGCAGCCGAGCGCATGAGTCAACAGGAAATCGATGAACTGCGTCGGGTGCTGGATCTGCATGAGCAGGACGAGGCCTTCAAGGCCGGCGTCGGTTACTACCAGCAGGAAGGCGATTTCGATTTCCACTACCGCATCATCCAGGGCAGCGGTAACCAGACCCTGGTGCGCATGCTCTGTGGCGAGCTGTACCAATTGGTGCGCATGTACCGCCTGCAGTTCTCTGCCACACCCAGCCGGCCGCGTCAGGCCTTCAATGAGCACCACCGCATTCTCGATGCCATCGCCGAGCGAGACGGCGAACTGGCCGAGCTCTTGATGCGCCGTCATATCGCCGCCTCCAAACGCAATATCGAGCGTCACTTCGCCACCAGCGTGGGGCAGGGCGCACTTTCCAAGACAGCCAAAACCCGAGGTGAGTCATGAGTCAGCTTTCTCCTGGTCAGCGTTTCCGTCAGGCCCTTGCCATTGAGTCGCCATTGCAGGTGATCGGCGCGATCAACGCCAACCATGCCCTGCTGGCCAAGCGCGCCGGCTTCAAGGCCATCTACCTGTCCGGTGGCGGCGTGGCGGCGGGCTCTCTGGGCCTACCGGATCTGGGCATCAACACCCTGGATGACGTACTCACCGACGTGCGCCGTATCACCGACGTGTGCGATCTGCCGCTCTTGGTAGACATCGACACCGGCTTTGGCCCGTCGGCCTTTAATATCGAGCGCACCATCAAGAACCTGATCAAGGCCGGCGCCGCTGCCGCCCATATCGAAGACCAGGTCGGCGCCAAACGCTGCGGTCACCGTCCGGGCAAGGAGATCGTCTCCTGCGAGGAAATGGTCGATCGCGTGCGCGCCGCCGCCGACGCCAAGAGCGACCCGGATTTCTTCCTGATTGCCCGTACCGATGCGATCCAGGCCGAGGGCGTAGAGGCCGCCATCGAGCGCTGCCAGGCCTACGTCGAGGCCGGCGCCGACGGCATCTTCGCCGAGGCCGCCTATGACCTGCCGACCTACAAGCGCTTCGTCGATGCGCTGAATGTGCCGGTGCTGGCCAATATCACCGAGTTCGGTGCCACCCCGCTGTTTACCCGTGACGAGCTGGCCTCGGTTGGCGTGGCCATCCAGCTTTACCCGCTGTCGGCCTTCCGCGCCGCCAACAAGGCGGCGGAAAGTGTCTACACCGCGATTCGTCAGCAAGGCCATCAGAAGGATGTGATCGAACTGATGCAGACCCGTGCCGAGCTCTACGACCGCATCGGCTACCACGCCTTCGAGCAGAAGCTCGATGCCCTGTTCGCCGCGAAAAAATAACAAACGGATTGAGGAGATACCCATGAGCAGCGAAACCACCCCAGGCTTCAAGCCGAAGAAATCCGTGGCCCTCTCCGGCACCGCCGCCGGCAATACCGCCCTGTGCACCGTGGGCCGCAGCGGTAACGACCTGCACTACCGTGGCTATGACATCCTGGATGTCGCCACCACCTGCGAGTTCGAGGAAATCGCTCACCTGCTGGTGCACGGCAAGCTGCCGAATGTGGCCGAACTGGCGGCCTACAAGACCAAGCTCAAGGCCCTGCGTGGCCTGCCGGCGGCGCTGAAAACCGCCCTGGAGCAGCTGCCACCCTCGGCTCACCCGATGGATGTGATGCGCACGGGCGTTTCGCTACTGGGTTGCCTGCAACCGGAGAAGGACGACCATAACCACCCAGGCGCCCGCGATATCGCCGACAAGCTGATGGCGTCGCTGGGCTCCATGCTGCTGTACTGGTACCACTTCAGTCACAACGGCAAGCGCATCGAGGTGGAAACCGACGACGATTCCATCGGCGGGCATTTCCTCCATCTGCTGCATGGTGAGAAGCCTCGTGAATCCTGGGTGCGCGCCATGCACACCAGCCTGATCCTGTACGCCGAGCATGAATTCAACGCCTCCACCTTCACCAGTCGGGTGATCGCCGGCACCGGCTCGGACATGTTCAGCTGCATCGCCGGCGGCATCGGCGCGCTGCGCGGGCCCAAGCACGGTGGCGCCAATGAGGTGGCTTTCGAGATCCAGAAACGTTACGACAACCCGGATGAGGCCGAGGCCGATATCCGCGCCCGGGTAGAGAAGAAGGAAGTGGTGATCGGCTTTGGTCACCCGGTCTACACCGTCAGCGATCCGCGCAACAAGGTGATCAAGGAAGTGGCCCGCGAGCTGTCCGCCGAGCAGGGCAATATGAAGATGTTCGACATTGCCGAGCGCCTGGAAAGCACCATGTGGGAAATCAAGAAGATGTTCCCCAACCTCGACTGGTTCAGCGCCGTCAGCTACCACATGATGGGCGTGCCGACTGCCATGTTCACCCCGCTGTTCGTGATTGCCCGCACCTCTGGCTGGTCCAGCCATGTGATTGAGCAGCGCATCGACGGCAAGATCATCCGCCCCAGCGCCAACTATGTCGGTCCGGAAGATCTCAAGTTCGTGCCGCTCAAGGAGCGTGCATAAGATGAACACTCAATATCGCAAACACCTGGTCGGCACCGAGCTGGACTACTTCGACACCCGTGAGGCGGTGGATGCCATCGCCCCGGGCGCCTACGCCAAGCTGCCCTATGTCTCCCGGGTGCTGGCCGAGCAGCTGGTCCGCCGCTGCGAGCCGCAGCAGCTGACCGATGCGCTCAAACAGCTGATCGAGCGCAAGCAGGAGCTGGACTTTCCCTGGTACCCGGCGCGTGTGGTGTGCCATGACATCCTCGGCCAGACCGCCCTGGTGGATCTGGCCGGCCTGCGCGATGCCATTGCCGAACAGGGCGGTGACCCGGCCAAGGTCAATCCGGTGGTGCCGACCCAGCTGATCGTCGACCACTCCCTGGCCGTGGAGTACGCCGGCTTCGACCCGGAAGCCTTCGACAAGAACCGTGCCGTGGAAGAGCGCCGTAACGAGGATCGCTTCCACTTTATCGAGTGGACCAAGACCGCGTTCAAGAACGTCGATGTGATCCCGGCCGGCAACGGCATCATGCATCAGATCAACCTGGAGAAGATGAGCCCGGTGATCCAGGCCCGCGGCGGCGTGGCCTTTCCCGACACCTGCGTCGGCACCGATAGCCACACCCCCCATGTCGATGCCCTGGGCGTTATCGCCATTGGCGTCGGTGGCCTGGAGGCCGAGACCGTAATGCTCGGCCTGCCATCGATGATGCGCCTGCCCGATATTGTCGGCGTCAAATTGACCGGCAAGCGGCAGCCCGGCATTACCGCCACCGACATCGTCCTGGCCCTGACCGAATTCCTGCGCAAGGAGCGGGTGGTCGGTGCCTGGGTCGAGTTCTTTGGCGAAGGCGCCGATAGCCTGTCCATCGGCGACCGCGCCACCATCTCCAATATGTGCCCGGAATACGGCGCCACTGCGGCGATGTTCTATATCGACCAGCAGACCATCGACTACCTCAAGCTCACCGGCCGCGAGCCGGAGCAGGTGGCGCTGGTGGAGCACTACGCCAAGACCACAGGCCTGTGGGCAACTGCCCTGGAAACGGCTGAATACGAGCGCGTCTTGCAGTTCGATCTGTCCAGCGTGGTGCGCAATATGGCCGGCCCAAGCAACCCGCATAAGCGCCTGCCGACCTCGGCGCTGCATGAGCGTGGCATCGCGGATGAGGCCAAGCTGGCCGCCGGCAAGCTTGAAGAAGCCGAAGGCCTGATGCCTGACGGTGCGGTGATCATCGCTGCCATCACCAGCTGCACCAATACCTCCAACCCGCGTAACGTGGTGGCTGCCGGCCTGTTGGCGAAAAAGGCCAACCAGCTCGGCCTGCTGCGCAAGCCCTGGGTCAAAACCTCCTTCGCCCCGGGCTCGAAAGTGGCCAAGCTGTACCTGGAAGAAGCGGGCCTGCTGAGCGAGCTGGAAAAGCTGGGCTTTGGTATCGTCGCCTACGCCTGCACCACCTGTAACGGCATGTCCGGCGCGCTGGAACCGAAGATCCAGCAGGAAATCATCGATCGCGACCTCTATGCCACGGCGGTGCTGTCCGGTAACCGCAACTTCGACGGCCGTATCCACCCCTACGCCAAGCAGGCCTTCCTGGCCTCACCGCCGCTGGTGGTGGCCTACGCCATCGCGGGCACCGTGCGCTTCGATATCGAGCAGGACGTACTGGGTCACGATCAGAATGGCAATCCGGTAACCCTGAAGGATCTGTGGCCGAGCGATGAGGAAATCGACGCCATCGTCGCCGCCTCGGTCAAGCCGGAGCAGTTCAAGCAGATCTATATCCCGATGTTCGACCTGGGCAATGTGCAGGAGGCCGAGAGCCCGCTGTATGACTGGCGGCCGATGAGCACCTATATCCGCCGTCCGCCTTACTGGGAAGGTGCCCTGGCCGGCGAGCGCACACTCAAGGGCATGCGGCCACTGGCGCTGTTGCCGGACAATATCACCACCGACCACCTGTCGCCGTCCAACGCCATTCTGCTGGACTCGGCCGCCGGTGAGTACCTGGCGAAGATGGGCTTGCCGGAGGAGGACTTCAACTCCTACGCGACTCATAGGGGTGATCATCTGACCGCGCAACGCGCCACCTTCGCCAACCCGCAGCTGGTGAATGAAATGGCCGTGGTCGATGGGCAGGTGAAGAAGGGCTCGTTAGCGCGCGTGGAGCCGGAAGGCCAGGTGATGCGCATGTGGGAAGCCATCGAAACCTACATGAACCGCAAGCAGAACCTAATCATCATCGCGGGTGCCGATTACGGCCAGGGCAGCTCCCGCGACTGGGCGGCCAAGGGCGTGCGTCTGGCTGGCGTTGAGGTGATCGTGGCTGAAGGTTTCGAACGCATCCATCGCACCAACCTGGTGGGCATGGGCGTGCTGCCGGTGGAGTTCAAGCCGGGCACTACCCGCCTGACGCTGGGCCTGGACGGCACCGAGACCTATGACATCGAAGGCGAGCCAGCGCCGCGCTGCGACCTGACCCTGGTGGTCAATCGCCGCAACGGTGACGTGCTCAGGGTGCCGGTGACCTGCCGTCTGGACACCGCCGCCGAAGTCCATGTCTATAAAGCCGGCGGCGTGTTGCAGCGTTTCGCCCAGGACTTCCTCGAGTCTTCCCAGGGCTGATGCCGGTTACAGGGCGACGCAAGTCGCCCTGGTTCTTTTCAGGAGAAGCTGTTTATGGCTTATGCAGCCCAGATTAAGATTCCCGCTACCTATATGCGTGGCGGTACCAGCAAGGGCGTGTTTTTCCGTCTCGACGACCTGCCGACCAGCTGCCAGATGCCGGGCGCGGCCCGCGATGCGTTGTTTATGCGGGTGATCGGCAGTCCCGATCCCTATTCGGCTCATATCGACGGCATGGGCGGCGCCACTTCTTCGACCTCCAAGTGCGTAATTCTGTCGAAAAGCAGCCAGCCGGATCACGATGTGGATTACCTCTACGGCCAGGTTTCCATCGACAAGGCCTTTGTCGACTGGAGCGGCAACTGTGGCAACCTGTCCACTGCCGCTGGCGCCTTTGCCATCCATGCCGGCCTGGTCGATCCTGCGCGCATTCCCGAGAACGGTACCTGCGTGGTGCGTATCTGGCAGGCCAATATCCACAAGACCATCATCGCCCATGTGCCGGTCACTAACGGCCAGGTGCAGGAAACCGGTGATTTTGAGCTGGACGGGGTGACCTTCGCGGCCGCCGAGATCGTGCTGGAGTTTCTCGATCCATCGGATGATGGCGAGGCGGGCGGCTCGATGTTCCCCACCGGCAATCTGGTCGATGAGCTTGAGGTGCCCGGCATCGGCATGCTCAAGGCCACCCTGATCAGCGCCGGTATCCCGACCGTGTTTGTCAATGCCGAAGATATCGGTTACCAGGGCACCGAGCTGCGCGAAGCCATCAATGGCGATGCGACCCAGCTGGCGCGCTTCGAGGCGATTCGGGTGGCCGGCGCCCTGCGCATGGGCCTGATCAAGACCGCCGATGAGGCGCAAACTCGTCAGCACACGCCGAAGATTGCCTTCGTCTCACCGCCCAAGCGCTACCAGGCGTCCAGCGGCAAGCAGATCGAGGCGGGCGAAGTCGACCTGCTGGTACGCGCGCTGTCCATGGGTAAATTGCACCACGCCATGATGGGCACCTGCGCGGTGGCCATCGGTACGGCGGCGGCGGTGCCGGGCACCCTGGTCAATCTGGCGGCCGGTGGCGGTGCGCGGGAGGCGGTGCGCTTCGGTCACCCTTCCGGCACCCTGCGCGTCGGCGCCCAGGCTGCCCTGGTCGACGGTCAGTGGACGGTGACCAAGGCCATTATGTCGCGCAGTGCACGCATCCTGATGGAGGGTTGGGTGCGAGTGCCGGGCGATTCTTTCTAGCCCTTAAAAACGAGAAAAGGCTCGAAGTCGTCGAGCCTTTTCTTTGATAGATCAATGGGTTGATCGGGTTACTTGAGACGGCGTTCAACACCTTTTTCCACCAGAATCTTGGCGGAAATCTCCTCCACCGAGAAATGCGTGGAGTTGATGAAGTTGATGTTCTCGCGGCGGAACAGGTTTTCCACCTCGCGCACCTCGAACTCGCATTGCGCGAAGCTGGCGTAGCGGCTGTTGGGCTTGCGCTCGTGGCGAATGGCGGTGAGGCGATCCGGGTCGATGGTCAGGCCAAACAGCTTGTCCTTGTGCTTTTTCAGCACGGCGGGCAGCTGCAGGCGTTCCATGTCGTCTTCGGTCAGCGGGTAGTTGGCGGCGCGGATGCCGTACTGCATGGCCATATACAGGCAGGTGGGGGTCTTGCCGCAGCGCGATACGCCCACCAGGATCAGATCGGCCTTGTCATAGTAGTGGGTGCGAGCGCCGTCGTCGTTGTCCAGGGCGAAGTTCACTGCCTCGATACGCTCCATATAGTTGGTGCTGGAACCGATGGAATGGGACTTGCCCACCGAGTAAGAGGAGTGACTGGTCAGTTCCTGCTCCAGAGGAGAGAGGAAAGTGGAGAAGATATCGATCATAAAGCCTTCGGACTCGGCCAGGATCTCGCGAATGTCCTGGTTGACGATGGTGTCGAAGATGATCGGCCGGGCGCCGTCCTGCTCTGCCGCCTTGTTGATTTGTTGTACCATGGCGCGGGCCTTATCCACGCTGTCGATATAAGGCCGAGTGAGTTTGGTGAAGTCGATGGTTTCGAACTGCGCCAGCAGGCTCTGACCCAAGGTTTCGGCGGTGATGCCGGTGCCGTCGGAGATAAAGAAAGCGGTTCGTTTCATTTGCACCATGGGCCTTAAGCTGGGAAGGATTCTTGGCTATCATAGGCCCGCCTTTGCAGGGCCGAACTGGCTGGCATTGTTACTTATTTTCCAGGGCCAGGCCACAATCGTGCGGGCATGTACCGCCGAACCATCCAGCTCCTGAGTTTTTCCAACACCGTTAGTGGAGAGATCACCTTGGTAGAGTACGTAGTTTCCCTCGATAAGCTCGGCAATCACGATGTTGAGCATGTGGGGGGCAAGAACGCATCCCTCGGCGAGATGATCAGCAACCTGGCAGGTGCTGGCGTTTCGGTACCTGGTGGCTTCGCCACTACGGCCCAGGCCTACCGTGACTTCCTCGAACTGAGCGGGCTCAACGAGCAGATTCACGCCGCCCTCGACGCCCTGGACGTGGATGACGTCAATGCCCTGGCCAAGACCGGTGCGCAGATTCGCCAGTGGGTGATGGAGGCGACGTTCCCGGCAGAACTGGACAAGCAGATCCGTGACGCCTTCGCCGCCATGAGCGGTGGCAACGACAATATGGCCGTGGCCGTGCGTTCTTCCGCCACCGCCGAAGACCTGCCGGATGCCTCATTCGCCGGCCAACAGGAAACCTTCCTCAATATTCGCGGCGTGGACAACGTGATCCGCGCGGCCAAGGAGGTGTTCGCCTCCCTGTTCAACGACCGCGCCATCGCTTACCGCGTGCACCAGGGCTTCGACCACAAGCTGGTCGCCCTGTCCGCAGGTGTGCAGCGCATGGTGCGCTCGGAAACCGGCACCGCCGGGGTGATGTTCACCCTCGATACCGAATCGGGTTTCCGCGATGTGGTGTTTATCACTGGCGCATACGGCTTGGGTGAAACCGTGGTGCAGGGGGCGGTCAACCCCGACGAGTTCTATGTGCACAAGAGCACTCTGGAAGCCGGCCGCCCGGCCATTCTGCGGCGCAACCTGGGCAGCAAGGCGATCAAGATGGTCTATGGCGACGAAGCCAAGGCCGGCAAGTCGGTCAAGGTGGTGGACGTGGATCGCGCCGATCGCGCCCGTTTCTGCCTCACCGATGCCGAGGTCAGCGAGCTGGCCAAACAGGCCATGATCATCGAGAAGCACTACGGCCGGCCGATGGACATCGAGTGGGCCAAGGACGGTGACGACGGCAAGCTGTATATCGTCCAGGCGCGTCCGGAAACCGTGAAGAGCCGTTCCAGCGCCAATGTCATGGAGCGCTACCTGCTCAAGGAGAAGGGCACCGTGCTGGTGGAGGGCCGCGCCATCGGCCAGCGTATCGGCGCCGGCAAGGTGCGGGTGATCCATGACGTGTCCGAAATGGACAAGGTGCAGCCAGGCGACGTGCTGGTCTCCGATATGACCGACCCGGACTGGGAACCGGTGATGAAGCGCGCCAGCGCCATCGTCACCAACCGCGGCGGGCGCACTTGCCACGCGGCGATCATCGCCCGTGAGCTGGGCATCCCGGCCGTGGTCGGTTGCGGCAACGCCACCCAGGTACTGCAGGATGGCCAGGGCGTCACCGTTTCCTGCGCCGAGGGTGATACCGGCTTTATCTTCGAAGGCGAGCTGGGCTTTGATATTCGCAAGAACTCGGTAGACGCCATGCCCGAGCTGCCGTTCAAGATCATGATGAACGTCGGCAACCCGGATCGCGCCTTCGACTTCGCCCAGCTGCCTAATGCCGGCGTGGGCCTGGCCCGTCTGGAATTCATCATCAACCGCATGATCGGCGTGCACCCCAAGGCGCTGCTCAACTTTGCCGGCCTGCCCGCCGAGATCAAGGACAGCGTTGAGAAGCGCATTGCCGGCTACGACGACCCGGTCGGTTTCTATGTTGAGAAACTGGTCGAGGGCATCAGTACCCTGGCCGCTGCCTTCTGGCCGAAGAAGGTCATCGTGCGCCTGTCGGACTTCAAGTCCAACGAATACGCCAACCTGATCGGCGGCAAGCTCTACGAGCCGGAAGAAGAGAATCCCATGCTGGGCTTCCGCGGCGCCTCGCGTTATATCAGCGAGAGCTTCCGTGACTGCTTCGAGCTGGAGTGCCGCGCCTTGAAGAAGGTGCGCAATGAAATGGGTCTGACCAACGTCGAGATCATGGTGCCCTTCGTGCGCACCCTGGGCGAGGCGTCACAGGTGGTTGAGTTGCTGGCCAGTAATGGCCTGGCCCGTGGTCAGGATGGCCTGAAGGTCATCATGATGTGTGAATTGCCGTCCAACGCCCTGCTGGCCGAGGAATTCCTTGAGTTCTTCGACGGCTTCTCCATCGGCTCCAACGACCTGACCCAGCTGACCCTGGGGCTGGACCGTGACTCCGGCATCGTCGCCCACCTGTTCGATGAGCGTAATCCGGCGGTGAAGAAGCTGCTGAGCAACGCCATCGCCGCGTGCAACAAGGCCGGCAAGTACATCGGCATCTGCGGTCAGGGGCCGTCGGACCATCCGGATCTGGCCAAGTGGCTGATGGAGCAGGGGATCGAGAGTGTTTCGCTCAATCCTGACTCGGTGCTCGATACCTGGTTCTTCCTCGCCGAAGGTCAGGCGCGCTGAGTAAAGGCCTTACTCCGATCCAAGGGCAGGAGTGATCCTGCCCTTTTTTGTGCTCAGCACCGTTAGATGCTTCACCCCTGCGGGGCTTGCTCTTAAAAACGCTCCTGGCGTTTCTGGGTTGCCTGTGGGGTGTCGCGGTGCAGCGTTAAAGTGTTTCTCCCGGCAATTATTTGTACCAGAGCGAAGATAGATGCAGAGCAGCAGTAAGCTTTTCCCCGTGACCCTGATCAGCGCAGAGTTCCGTGGAGATCTCTCCGAGGATATCTATCGCCTCAAGCCAGGCAACAGCCCCGACGCCAGTGTCGAGCTGGCCCTGACTCGCCTGGGCCGCTGCGATCATGATGAGCAGCGGGGCGTGCCAGTGGTATTGATTCCCGGCAGTTTCTCCAACCGCCGCTTCTGGTATTCCCCCAAGTGTATTGGCTTGGCGCCCTATCTGGCGCGCCTCGGCTACGACGTGTGGATTGCCGAGATGCGCGGCCATGGTCTGTCGCCACGCAACCAGCGCTACAAGCACAACAAGGTCAGTGACTATGTGCGCTACGACCTGCCGGCCATTGCTGGGTTTATCCACGAGCAGAATCCACAGCCGGTGCACTGGATGGGTCACTCCCTGGGCGGCATCATCCTGGCTGCTGCTCTGGGTGGGCACTATCTGCAGCAATCCCGGGTCGCTTCTGCGGTGCTCTTCGGCAGTCAGATCAGTCGCATCTACTGGCCACTCAAGGTCCCGCCGGTGGAGTGGGGCAGCCGTCTGCTGCTCAAGGGGTTCTCCGTGATTTCAGGGCCCAGGCTCAAGCGTGGCCCGGAAGACGAACCCATCGGGCTGGCTCTGGAAAGTCTGCGCTGGCATGGGTTTCTCGGACGTTTTGGCGATAGCGAGAGGGACTGGTGGGCCGGCCTGGCCGAGGTGTCTGTGCCGGTGATGGCGGTGGCCGCCGAGGGCGATCATCAGGACCCGGCCTGGGCCTGCCGCAAGCTGATGGAGCAGTTCGGCTCGCCTCTGCGCGAGTTTCTCTGTCTGGGCAAAAAGCAGGGTTTCAGCAGCAACTTTGGCCATGTCGAGATGCTGGTCAGCAAGGAAGCGCAGCGAGAGGTCTGGCCTCTGGTAGAGCAGTGGGTGCGTAAAAGCCCTGAGGTCGCGGCGCGTCTGACCAGTGAGGGCGAGGCAGCTACGACCTCGGTTGTCTCGGCTGGCCAGTCATGAACCAAGGCGAGACATTTCCGTCCTAAGGCGGGGATGTCTCTGCTAGCCTGGGTCCCCACTGCAGTGCGTTTATCCAATCAAGTCTCATCGAGGAATAAGTCCATGCATTACATCACCCCCGATCTGTGCGACGCCTATCCGGAGCTGGTGCAGGTGGTCGAGCCGATGTTCAGCAACTTCGGCGGTCGCGATTCCTTTGGTGGCGAGATCGTCACCATCAAGTGCTTTGAAGACAATTCCCTGGTCAAGGAGCAGGTCGAGCAGCCGGGAAAGGGCAAGGTGATGGTGGTCGACGGGGGCGCCTCCATGCGCCGTGCGCTGCTGGGCGACATGCTCGCCGAGAAAGCCGCCAAAAACGGCTGGGAAGGCATTGTGGTCTACGGTTGCGTGCGCGATGTGGATGTTCTGGCGCAGACCCATCTGGGTATCCAGGCGCTGGCCAGCCATCCGATGAAGACCGACAAGCGTGGCATCGGTGACCTTAATGTGGCCGTGACCTTCGGCGGTGTGACTTTCCGTCCGGGGGAGTACCTGTACGCCGATAATAACGGCGTGATCATCTCGCCTACTGCCCTGCAGATGCCGGAGTAAGTGACTTTGGCACCTGGCAGCCTACCCGGTGGTGGACTGGTGCACGCCTTTGTCCTGGATGGCCAGGGCGGGGCGCGCAGCATTGATTATGCGCAGTTGCAGACGCTTCAGCCGGCCGAGCAGGAGAGCCTTTGGCTGCACTGGGATCGCAGCCACCCGCAGACCCAGCAGTGGCTGCGTGAACACAGTGGCCTGGGTGAGTTCGCCTGCGACCTGATGCTGGAAGAAAACACCCGGCCGCGCCTGCTGTCGCTGCCGGAGCATGAATTGCTGCTGTTCCTGCGCGGGGTCAACCTCAATCCCGGTGCCGAACCGGAGGACATGGTCTCGGCGCGCATCTTCGCCGATGCCCGCCGGGTTATTTCCCTGCGCCTGCGTCCCCTGCGGGCCACTGAAGAACTGATTGAGTCACTGCAGGCCGGTACGGGGCCGCGGACTCCTTCCGAACTGATCCTGAGCCTGGCGGACTATCTGACCGACAAGGTTGAGCGTCTGGTTGTCGAGTTGAGCGAGCAGGTTGACGAGCTGGAAGAGCTGGTCGATGCCGAAGAGCGCCAGTCCCCCGACCATGGCCGTCTGTTGCAGATCCGCCGTCGCGCCGCCAGCCTGCGGCGTTTTCTGGCGCCCCAGCGGGATATCTATGGCCAGCTGACCCGGCAGCCCTTGCCCTGGTTTGTCAGTGATGATGGCAATTACTGGAATGAGCTGAACAATCGCCTGACCCGCTACCTGGAAGAGCTGGAGCTGACCCGCGAGCGGGCAAGCCTGGTACTGGAGGCGGAGAATCGGCGGATGGAGCAGCGTATGAACCATAACCTCTACAGGTTCGGCATTATTGCCGGGGTATTCCTGCCACTGACCTTTGTCACGGGGCTGCTGGGCATCAATGTCGGGGGCATTCCGGGGGCAGAGAATCCCTATGCCTTCTGGATGGTCTGCGCCCTGATGGTGATCACGGCCCTTGGCCAGTGGTGGCTGCTGCGGCGTCTGCGTCTGGCGTGATGTGACTCTGTATGCCGTCGACTCGTCTAGCCGTGACAGCCTGTGAGGTCCGTTGTGATGCATGACCCCTTTGAAGAATCATTACGCGATCTACTCAAGTCATCGGCATCGAATCATGATGACGATGCCTGCCTGCATCGCGTGCTCAAGACCGCCAATCGCCAGGTGGGCGCCGGCGACCTGTTTGCCCTGATGGGTCACTGCCTGGGCGCTTTGATGATTGCGATCAATAGTGGCGCCGGCCATATCGCTCCCGTCTCGCGCAGCAAATCTTCCAAATCTCCTGTTGATAAGGCTGACTAAGCATGGAATTTACTCAAGTTCTGGTCGACGCCATGGCCAGCGTCTGGTCCCCGATTGCCGCTTTTATCCCGCGTCTGTTCGGGGCCATGGTGGTGGTGCTGCTGGGCTTTGTGGTGGCCAAGTTCCTCGATACCTTGTTGTCCAAGCTGCTCGGCAAGATTGGCCTGGATAGGCTGATGGCGGGCACCGGTCTGACCAAGCTGCTGAGCCGCGCCGGTATCCAGGTGCCGGTCTCGACCCTGATCGGCAAGATCGTCTACTGGTTTGTGCTGCTGATCTTCCTGGTGACCGCCGCGGAATCTCTGGGCCTGGAGCGGGTGTCTTCGACCCTGGATACCCTGGCCCTGTACCTGCCCAAGGTGTTCGGCGCGGCTCTGGTGCTGCTCGCCGGTGTGCTGCTGGCGCAATTGGTCAGCGGTCTGGTGCGCGGTGCGGCCGAGGGCGTGGGGCTGGACTATGCCCATGGCCTGTCGCGGGTGGCCCAGGGCCTGGTCATCGTCATCAGCATCTCGGTGGCCATAGGCCAGTTGGAGGTCAAGACCGACCTGCTCAACAACGTCATTGCCATCGTGCTGATTTCGGTGGGCCTGGCAGTGGCCCTGGCCCTGGGGCTTGGCAGCCGGGATATTGCCGCACAGATTCTGGCCGGCATTTATGTGCGCGAGTTGTATGAGGTTGGGCAACTCGTACAGGTGGGCGATGTCGAAGGGCAGATCGAGGAGATTGGCACGGTCAAGACCACGTTGCTGACCGACAGCGGCGAACTGGTTTCGGTGGCCAATCGGACCTTGCTCGAACAGCGGGTCAGCAGCCGCTAAGGCGCCAATCCCTGCTATTGTATGTGGCCACCGCAGCGCCGGTTTCGGATCCGGTGCTGGTGGCTTTTGTCCTGACTGTCGGCCCGACTCGTTTTGAATAAAGCCCAGCTTGCCTCTTTGCGTTATGACCCCCGCGAACTCACTGACGAGGAGTTGGTGGCGCGCGCCCATGACGAGCTGTTTCATATCACCCGCGCCTATGAAGAATTGATGCGCCGTTATCAGCGCACGCTGTTTAATGTCTGTGCCCGTTATTTAGGGAACGAAAGAGACGCTGACGATGTCTGTCAGGAGGTGATGCTGAAAGTTTTATACGGTTTGAAAAACTTTGAAGGTAAATCGAAGTTTAAAACCTGGCTCTATAGCATCACCTACAACGAGTGCATCACGCAGTACCGTAAAGAGCGGCGCAAGCGTCGCCTTATTGACGCCTTAAGTCTGGATCCTCTGGAAGAGGCTTCCGAAGAAAAGGCGCCAAAGGTCGAAGACAGAGGCGGTCTGGATAAGTGGCTGGTCCATGTGAACCCGATTGATCGGGAAATTCTGGTGCTACGTTTTGTCGCAGAACTGGAGTTTCAGGAAATCGCCGACATCATGCATATGGGCCTTAGCGCAACGAAAATGCGCTATAAACGCGCGCTCGATAAAATGCGCGAAAAGTTTGCTGACACAACCGACGTTTAGTTCTTCTTAACCCTCTGTTTTGCCCTTTTCGACTCTGCTAGACTTGCCGCCGTTTTGCCGGGCGCTTATGCCTGGCAATTCAACTAATCACCATGTAGGGATTTAATTGATGAAACTGAAAAACACCTTAGGCGTTGTCATTGGCTCTCTGGTAGCTGCTTCCTCGTTGAACGCACTGGCTCAAGGTCAAGGCGCAGTCGAGGTGGACGTTTTCGGCAAGCGCACCTTTACCGAAAGCAACCGTGACGCCACTGATGGCAACCTGTTCGGCGGTAGCATCGGCTATTACCTGACCGACGACGTTTCCCTGAACCTGTCCCACGGCGTTTACAGCAGCATCCGCTCCAATGACACCCTACCGGGTTCGACCCATGGCCGCGAGAAAATCGACGGTCAGCTGAGCACTCTGGAAGCCGTTTACCACTTCGGTACCCCGGCCGCCCAGAGCCTGCGTCCCTACGTGTCGGCCGGTTTCGGTCATCAGAACCTGGACAACACCTACAGCCGCGGCCGTGACGAAACCACCTTCGCCATCGTCGGCGCGGGTGCCAAGTACTACTTCACCGAAATGTTCTTTGCCAAGGCCGGTGTCGATGTACTGCACAGTCTGGACACCGAGAACACCGAGTGGCAAGCCGGTGTTGGCGTGGGTATGAACTTCGGTGGCAGCAGCAAGCCTGCCGCTCCCGCTCCGGTAGCCTACGAGCCCGCGCCTGTAGCCGAGCCGGCGCCGGTTGAGGAAACCCTGGAAGTGGTTCGCGTTGAGCTGGACGTGAAGTTCGATTTTGACAAGGCCAACGTCAAGCCGGAAAGCCATGGCGACATCAAGGCCCTGGCCGACTTTATGAACCAGTACCCGCAAACCACCACCGTGGTTGAAGGTCACACTGACTCCCGCGGCAGCGATGCCTACAACCAGAAACTGTCCGAGCGTCGTGCCAATGCCGTACGTGAAGTGCTGGTCAACCAGTACGGTGTCGACGGTTCCCGCGTTAATGCTGCTGGTTACGGCGAGTCCCGCCCGGTGGCTGACAACGCCAGCGATGCGGGTCGTGCCATCAACCGTCGCGTTGAAGCTGAAGTGGAAGCCCAGATCAAGCAGTAATGTCTCTGGTGCTTTAAGAGAAACCCGGCCTCGGCCGGGTTTTTTATTGCCTGAAAAATGACCAGTCTGCTGTCCAGCCTAGGCAACATGTAGACGAAAAAAAGCCCGCTGAGGGGGCAGCGGGCAAACAACAACTCCGCAGGAGCGCGAAGCGGTTAGGCTCGGAGGGCTTCCAGTTGCAGCTGGGCCTGGGCGGCGACTGCGCCGATCACCAGAATGGCCGGGCTTTTCAGCTGGAAGTCCTGGGCGGCGTTGTGCATGGCCGCCAGCGTGCTACGGCACTCGCGCTGCTGGGGCAGCGAAGCGTTTTCAATCATGGCCACTGGCATCTGTGCCGACATGCCGCCGGCCAGCAGGCCATCACGGATATCCGCCAGTTTGGCCACGCCCATATAGACCACCAGGGTGGTGCCGCCCTGGGCCAGGGCGGACCAGTTCAGGCTGCTGTCGTCCTGGGTATGGGCTGTGACCAGGGTCACGCCGCGGGCCACGCCGCGCAGGGTCAGGGGGATGCCGCATTGGGTAGCACCGGCAAGACCTGCGGTGATGCCATTGACCAGCTCCACTTCGATACCGTGCGCGCTCAACCAATCGGCTTCCTCGCTGCCGCGGCCGAAGATGCACGGATCGCCGCCTTTGAGGCGCACCACGCACTTGCCCTGGCGTGCATAGCGCAGCATCAGGCGATGGATAAAGGCCTGGGGGGTTGAGCGGCAACCGCCACGCTTGCCCACCGAAACGATGCGGGCGCCCTGGCAATGTTCCAGCACGGCTGGATTGACCAGATCGTCGATCATCACGATCTCGGCCTGGTTCAGGGCCTTGACCGCCTTGAGGGTCAGCAGTTCGGGATCACCGGGGCCAGCACCTACCAGCCAGACTTTTGCATTCATATCGCGTACCTTTCGTTGGGTGTCGCGGGGCCGCCTAGGCCGTGCGCACCGAAATAGGGGGAACGGTGCACACAGCGCCCCCTACGCCTGTATTGCCACGGGCTGATGGGCCAGCAGACGCTTGATTTCGGGGAGGCAGGAGCCGCAACTGGTGCCGCATTTGAGCTCCTGCTTGAGGCCGTCCAGATCCAGACCGCGCTCGATACCGGCACAGATCGCGCTTTCACTGACATTCAGGCAGTTGCACAGGGTCTTGCTGCGGGCGGTGCTGCTGGCGGAGCCAGGCGGGATGGTCAGCGGCGCCAGTAGCCAGCGGCGCAGGTCGGCATCGGCGCTGCCTTCTGCCCACAGGCCCTTGAGCCAGTCCCGGGCCAGGCTTTCCCCGGCCAGGCGGATGGCGGTGATACGGCCGTCCTCGATGCGCACCCGCTTGCCCACGGCCCGGCGCGGGTCGTCATAGGCCAGTACCGGGCCCTGGTTAAGGCTCAGCAGGCGGTCGATCTGCGCCAGCCACTCGGCTTCGGGTGCCACGGCACAGGCGGCGTTGATCAGCAGAGCAGGGCGCTCGCGGCCGCTCAGGCTGAGGCTGGCGTAGGCAAAATCATCGAACAGCGGGCGCAGGGCCTGGAAGTGGCTCTGCACCTCGCCTTCGACCAGGGCGAAGAAGGTCCAGGGCAGCTCGACCTTGTCCACCTCGACGCCGGCATGCTTGAGTTCCGGTTGCTTGGACAGCGGATCAAAGGCCGGCTGGGTCAGCACATTGGTGCCCAGGCCCTTGAGAAAGCGATTACCCCAGTGCATCGGCAGATAGGCCTGGCCCGGGCGAATGCCCGCATCGCTCTGCACCGGCAGGATCAGGCTGCCGCGGCGGCTGCGTACCTTGATCAGATCACCGTCCTGCAGACGGCGCCGGCGCAACTCATCCGGATGCAGGCTGAGCACCGCTTCCGGCACATGGCCGAACAGCTGTGCAGCGGTGCCGGTGCGACTCATGCCATGCCACTGGTCGCGCAGGCGACCGGTGTTGAGCGTCAGGGAATAACGAGTTTCGCGCTTTTCCTTGGCCGCGCGATAGGGCTCGGCATGGAACTGCGCCCGCCCGCTGCTGGTGGGGAAGCGACCGTCGCCATATAGACGTGGCGTGCCGCGGGTGGCGCCGGCCGGGAAGGGCCATTGCTGGGGACCTTGGTTGTCCAGGATCGCGTAGCTGAGCCCCGACAGATCGAGGTCGCGCTGGGCGGTCAGGTGTTTGTACTCCTCGAACAGCCCTTGCGGGCTGTCGAAGGTGAACAGGCTTGGCAGGCCGGGGCGTAGCAGGTGTTCTAAACGACAGGCGAAATCCGTGGTGATGGCCCAATCCGGCCGCGCCTCTGCGGGCGCTGGCACGGCGCGGCGCACATGGCTGACGCGCCGCTCGGAGTTGGTCACCGTGCCTTCCTTCTCGCCCCAGCTGGCGGCGGGTAGCAGCAGGTCGGCATAGTGGCAGGTCTCGGTGGTAAAGAAGGCCTCTTGAACCACAACGAAGGGGCAGGCAGCCAGGGCTTCATGCACCTTGTTCTGATCCGGCAGGGACTGGGCCGGGTTGGTGCAGGCGATCCACAGCGCCTTGACCTTGCCCTCGCGTACCGCCTCGAACAGTTCGATGGCCGTCAGGCCGGTACTTTCAGGCAGGCTGTCGACGCCCCAGTACTGCGCCACTTCGGCGCGGTGCTCGGCATTGCCGGCATCGCGATGACCCGGCAGCAGGTTGCTCAGGCTACCGGTTTCTCGACCGCCCATGGCGTTGGGCTGGCCGGTGAGGGAGAAGGGGCCGGCGCCGGGGCGGCCGATCTGCCCGGTGGCCAGGTGCAGATTGATCAGTGCGCTGTTTTTCGCTGAGCCTGCGCTGGACTGGTTCATGCCCATGCACCACAGCGAGAGAAAGCTCGGCGCACGGCCGATCAGCATGGCGCACTGCTGCAGGCTGTCCTGGCTGATGCCGCACAGCTCGCTGACCATCTGCGGGTTGTAGCCGTGCACCAGGCTCTTCAGGGCGTCGAAGCCCTCGGTGTGGGCGTCGATATAACGGCGGTCGATCAGCCCTTCCCACAGCAGGATATGCAGGATGCCGTGCAGCAGGGCCACGTCGGTGCCGGGCAGGATGGCCAGGTGCAGGTCGGCCAGCTCGCAGGTGTCGGTGCGCCGTGGATCGACCACGATGATCTGCATCTCCGGGCGCCTGGCCTTGGCTTCTTCCAGGCGGCGGAACAGCACCGGGTGGGCATAGGCCATATTGCTGCCGATGATCAGCAGGCAGTCGCTCTGCTCGATGTCCTCGTAGTTGCAGGGCGGGGCGTCGGCACCCAGGCTGCGCTTGTAGCCGACCACGGCCGAGCTCATGCACAGGCGCGAGTTGCTGTCGATATTGTTGGTGCCGACCAGGGCGCGGGCCAGCTTGTTAAAGGCGTAGTAGTCCTCGGTCAGCAGCTGGCCGGAGATATAGAAGGCCACGCTGTCGGGGCCGTGTTCGCGGATGGTTTCGGCGAACACATTGGCGGCATGATCGAGAGCGTTGTCCCAGTCCGTGCGGGTGCGGGCCAGGCCCTTGCCCAGGCGCAGCTCAGGGTACAGACCGCGGGCGTCGAGGTCGCCGGTCAGGTGCAGGCTGGCGCCCTTGCTGCAGAGTTTGCCGAGGTTGGCCGGGTGATTCGGATCGCCGTGTACGTCGAGGATCTGCTCGCCGTCATGTTCGATCAGCACGCCGCAGCCGACGCCGCAGTAGCAGCAGGTTGACGCGGTGATGTGAGTGGGGCTGGCCATCATTCGGGCTCCTACGGGCGTAGGGTGGACAATGCGGTGCTTGTCCACCGGTACGAGGCGGTGGAAACGCCTGCGGCGTTTTCCACCCTAGGGCTTATGCGCACTGTTCGGCTTGGTTCAGGGCCAGTTGCACGCGGCCGTTTTCCACCCGTGCGGGGTGCCGATGGGCGCAGCCCACGTCCGGCGCCACGGCCTCGCCGCTGTCCAGCTCGATCTGCCAGTTGTGCAGCGGGCAGGCCACGCGCTTGCCGAAGATCAGCCCCTGGGACAGCGGGCCGCCCTTGTGCGGGCAGCGGTCGTCGAGGGCGAAGACTTCATCGTTACTGGTGCGGAAGATGGCGATATCGCCCTTGGGCCCGGCAACAATGCGCGAGCCCAGCACGTTGATCTCTTCCAGGGCGCAGATATCCAGCCAGTTCATACGGTGGCCTCCTCGAGTTGCACGACCTTGATCGGTTCGAATTCTTTCTTCAGCTGCGGCTGTTCGATGCGCTCCTTCCAGGGGTCCTGCTCGAACGACAGGGCGAACTGCAGGCGGGCGGCCAGGGCCTTGCGGTTGGCTTCGTCCTCCAGCACCGCCTTCTTGATGTGCTCCATGCCGACGCGCTGCATGTAGTGCACGGTGCGCTCCAGGTAGAAGGCTTCCTCGCGGTACAGCTGGAGGAAGGCGGCGTTGTATTCGCGCACTTCCTCGGCGGTCTTGAGCTTGACGAAGAACTCGGCCACCTCGGTCTTGATCCCGCCGTTGCCGCCGATGTACATCTCCCAGCCCGAATCCACGCCTATGATGCCGACGTCCTTGATGCCGGCCTCGGCGCAGTTGCGCGGGCAGCCGGAGACCGCCAGCTTGACCTTGTGCGGCGACCACATGTTGAACAGGTCGTGTTCCAGTTCGATGCCCAGCTGGGTCGAGTTCTGCGTGCCGAAGCGGCAGAACTCGCTGCCCACGCAGGTCTTCACGGTGCGGATCGACTTGCCGTAGGCGTGGCCCGAGACCATGCCGGCGGCGTTGAGGTCGGCCCAGATGTAGGGCAGGTCTTCCTTCCGGATGCCGAGCAGGTCGATGCGCTGCCCGCCGGTGACCTTGACGGTCGGCACCTTGTACTTCTCGGCTGCGTCGGCGATGGCGCGCAGTTCGAGCGGGGTGGTCAGCCCGCCCCACATGCGCGACACCACCGAGTAGGTGCCGTCCTTCTGGATGTTGG